>DAOWLV010000028.1 GCA_030643455.1 Candidatus Krumholzibacteriia bacterium
GGCGATTTTCACCGTATCCCCCCGTACGACGTAGGGTCCATGGCTGGGGTGTCCGTACCCGTTGCCAACGGCGCAACTGACCAGGATGAGTGAAGGATCGAACCTGTCCAGCAGCTCCCGTGAACCGGAAGTGTCGCTGCCGTGGTGGCCGGCTTTCCAGACCTGGATATCCCGGGGCGCAATTTCCGAGTCCAGCATCAAGCGCTCCCCTGCAAGTTCCAGGTCCCCGCTCCAGACTGCGACATCATTTTCCGCGCGCCGCAGAACAACCACGAGGGATCGATCATTTTCGTCCATGTCTTCGGGCAAGGGACCGGGCGGATATACCACCGAGATTTCCCATTGACGCCACCGATGCAACACGAGCCCGGCCTGGGGATGGATGATTCGAAAGGAGTCGACGGCTCCGGCGAGGGATCGGCCGGCATTTCCCGAAACATACCAGCGGTCTACCTGGATGGCTTCGGCCAGGGCGGCTGCTCCTCCGGTGTGGTCCAGGTGACCGTGCGTCAAAACCACGGCATCGACCCGGTTGAATCCGTTCCTTTGCAGGAAGGGGAGAATCGTTCGGGGAAGTGGGCCGTCCAGGCCTGAACCGCCGAATCCGAACCGGCCGCCAGTGTCGATCAAGAGGGCCCACCCGTCAGGAAAAACCAGTAGGCCACAATCCCCCTGCCCGACATCGAACTGCCAGGCGGTCACCCTGTCCGGTGCCCCCAGGTTCCAGGCCAGGGGGCCGAAAATTATCAGGCCAATTCCGATGGTCCCGAGGATAAGGAGCAGACTCCTGCGGCCTGACAGGTTTCCGCAGCCATGCAGGTGGAGGGTCAGGATTCCGGACACCGACAGGACGACCCAAATGACCAGGCGACCCACCCCCGGTACCGGCAACCCCATGGGAAAACCACCGGAAGCGCTGGAAACGAATCCTGCCAACCCGGCCATGGAACGGAACAACAGCCAGCCCACTGAAGCGATCGCCTCTGCGGCAGCGGCCCAGATATCTCCCAGGGCCAGTGCCAGGACCACGCACCAGACGGCCAAACCGAACAGGGGCACGGCCAGCAGGTTGGCCAGGGGCGACAACATGCTGATACGCCCGAAGGATCCGGCAACCAGGGGCAGGGTGAACCACTGGGCCGCGATGCTGACTGCCAATCCGGTGAACACGGGACCCAGGATCCGGTGGGTGGAAAACTTCAGGCCATTGGTAAGGGAACTGACGGCCAGGATTCCACCGGAGGCCAGGTAGGACAGTTTCAGGCCCGTGTCCAGATTCTGGGAGGGATTCCAGATGGTGCCGGCCCAGAAAAGTAGTCCGATCAAGCGCAACGGTTGAACCGGCTTCCCGAGAGACCCGGCCAGCAGCGCGAGAAATCCAAGGGATGCCGCCCTGATCACCGACCCCGGCATCCCGGTGAGAAGAACATATATGGGGAGCAGGATCATGATCGGCCCCACCTTCACCCACGGGGAAAAACCACCCCATACGGCCGGCAGGAGAATGATTCCCAGCAGGATGCCCACATGCAGGCCGCTGACGGCGAAGAGATGGGCCAGGCCCAGATCGGAAAAGGACCGGCTGGCCCTCCGGCTGTCCGCGTCGCGGATTCCCAGTAGAACGGCGCATGCCATCCTGGCCTCCGCTTCGGGATACAGTCGCTTTATCCGGGAGACCAGTCCGTCACGAAGGGGTTTGAAAATTCCGCTGCCCAGTCGGGCAAGGAGGTCGTCGGTCCGAATGGTTTTCCACTCGGAAAATTTACCCCGCCAGGACAACCCTCGGCCTGCCAGGAACAGCCGGAAATCGAATGCGCCGGGAAGCGGAGCGGGCGAGGGCGGAAAAAGCTCCAGCTGTCCGGTCACAAGGGAGGCCGGAAGGGGTGGTTTCCCCTTGCCGCTTATCATGACCCCCTGGCCAGGTGAGGCATTCAACATCCCGGTCCCGGTGTCATCGGAACCCAGATGAAGGATGCGCGCGGGCGATCGCCAGCGGTCATTCCCGGAAATCGACGGCCAACCCGTGATCCGCAGGATGGCCGCACCTTTCCAGACCAGCGGCCTGGCCACCGAATCCTGCCGGTCGGCAACCGCGGTCCGTCTGGAACGTCGTGGGCCGGCTTCCAGGGAACCGGCCGCATAGCCCCCCGCCAGGATTGCGAACCAGACAGGCAAAGTCCCGGCCCCGGGAACGGCGGAAAAAAGGACCGGGAGGACCGCCGTCACCCGGGACACGGTGCCGGACAATTCCAAAGACCCGGCTGTCGACCCGGACGGAAAAGGACAGGGCAGCCTTCCCCCCAGACCGAATCCCGCCAGATAAACCACCGCCCAACCCAGAGGCCAGTTGCGAACCGTTGTATTCAGGGAAGCCTTGAACTGTCTGGTCAGTCGTTGGAATCGGAGGGAAGGAATTGAAGATGATCCCCGTCGCTGCTCCAGAAATGACATCGATTGCGGCCCAGGTCCTTGGAGATGAAAAGCATGGCATCCGCTTTGCGGAACAATTCGTAGGGATCCGCGCCAGCGGCCGGAAAGGTGACCGCACCATATGAGAAAGTCACGTTGATATTTATGGTGTCCCCGGCGACGGAAACACTGGTCCGGAACTCCGAATCCAGCAGCCGGCTCATGACATCATGGGCGGCTTCCTGTGAAGTGTCCGGCAGGATCAGGGCGAATTCCTCTCCCCCGATCCGGCAGATATGGTCGATACGGCGCAGCTCTTCCTGCAGGCGGCGTGCCACCATGCGCAGGGTTGCATCCCCGGCCTGGTGACCGTAGGTGTCATTGACTTCCTTGAACTTGTCCAGATCGGCGATGACAAGCGACAGGGGTACTTCCGAACGTCGCGCCCTTTCCAGTTCGAGGGGGAACTGGCTGTCGAAAAAGGCCCGGTTATAGACTCCGGTCAGGCCGTCCACGTGGATACGCTGGTTGACTTCACGCTGGTGCCGCCAACGGCGGGTGACAAACCGTGATAACCGTTCCGCCAGACGCAACAGGGAATCCCGGCCCAGGTCATCACCCGTGACCAGGAAAAGCAATCCCGATTCATGGGCTGAAGAAGAAGGTCCCCCGTTTTCGGCGGGCTCCCACAATGGCACGGCCACGGCGCGACGAATGGGCAGACCTCCGAGACCAGTGGCCTTCTCCACTGGCGCGGCAGCCAGTTTCCTGATATGTCCCGGCAACTCTTCGGGGTCGGGTATCCAGACCGAATGTCCCGGGGTCCGGACCGACAACCATCCCTCGGCTGCTTCATCCGGTCCGATGGTGAACAAATGATCCTGATCTTCGGGAACGGGATCGCTGCCGTGCAACATCATGAACATGGGTAGTTGTGGCATGAAACGTTCCAGCAGGCGGAGGATGCTGGCCAGGATGATGGCTTTTTCTCCCGAACGGGGATCGCCGATTTCCAGGTCCTGTGCCTGTTCC
Organism: Candidatus Krumholzibacteriia bacterium; assembly: GCA_030643455.1. Lineage (GTDB taxonomy): Bacteria > Krumholzibacteriota > Krumholzibacteriia > LZORAL124-64-63 > LZORAL124-64-63 > JAGLCY01. The sequence continues at coordinate 3,442 of DAOWLV010000028.1, forward strand.
ATGGCCCCGATCAGCCCCGCGAATGATTCCAGGCTGGGGCTGGACGAGCTTTGAACGGGAGTGGATACATCCGGAACCGCTGGCGCCGCAGGGTTTACCGGAACCTGCCCCGGCCAGCTTATGGTATCCCCACCCAGAAAGGAAAGATCCAGAAGACGGTGGGTTCCCTTCACCATGCAGAAGGGACCTTCGCCTGGGGAACCCTTCCGTTTCCCCTCGATGGAAACCCCAAGCAATTCACCACGTCTGGCCAGTTCCCCGATGACGACCCTGGCGGCCAGCTTCATCCGGTCAAAATCACCGGATCGGACGGCACGGCGGCAGGCATGCCGAAGATGGGGACCCACCCTGTCCAGGGGCAACTCACCTGATAGCATTCGTTTAAGTGTAATGCTGGATTCTTCCATTTCCCGGTATTCGTCTGGTCAATCCCAATCTTCTATTCCTGGTGATTAATTATGACATATCATGAGGTCTTTTTCAAGTCCAGACATTGCCTCCTGGGCCCGAAATTTGCTATTTTTTGGGGAACAATTACGGTATTCACGATAATTCCCTCCTGAGTTTCCCGAGGGACTCCTGAAACCATCGACTCGGCATGGACCTGGTCAATGGTCAATTGACAAGGACAGGTCACGGATGACATCTCGGGCAGAACTCCATTCATCGAATTTGCGGTCACGATTCCGGTTGTACCGCCGCCTCTGTCGCTTTTTGATTTCAGCGGCATTGATCAGCGGTTCCCTCATAGGCTGCGCGGGCAGTTCCCCGGATCCCAGTTCCGAACCGGGGGCCGAGGCCGGTCAAGATCACCGGGTGGGTGTGACCCTCGGCGAAGCGCCACTGGACACCATCGTACCCGTTGTTCTTTCCGACGAACCGATCGTGATGTTGCCTGTGGGACCCGACGGATACGCGGCCCTGGATGATCTGGAAGCCCTGTGCGACACCGCCCTGGCCCTGGCTGGACAGGGGGAGCTTGATCTTGCCCAGGATCATCTTTTCACGCTCCAGTGGCAGGTCAATCTTCCCCTGCCCGCCGACGTGGATTCCCTGTATACGTCCCACCTCCTTAGTCTGGACAGGCGCGTCTGGCTGCTGGGCGGAATCCTGGCCGAAAAGGCATCCTTCGGCGATGACCCCGCCGCCGCGGATTCCCTGCTGACGGCAAACTATGGGAGGCTGGCCCAGGCCGATTTCCCCGATTCCCTGGTGCCTGCCACGGGAATCACCTTGACTGGTATCACGGCGGATCTGATGAAGGTCGACAACCAGGCCGTGCGAAAATGGGAAAACTACTTCACGGGCAAGGGCCGTCGGAATTTCCAGTTCTGGTTGGATCGCACGGCCGCCGCCGATTCACTGGTGACTGCGATCCTCGATGAATCCGGTCTACCTACCGAATTGATTTACCTGGCCATGATCGAAAGCGGAATGAGCCCCCGCGCGGTGTCCAGCGCGAGCGCCGTGGGCCCTTGGCAATTCATGGCCGGGACCGCAAAGGATTACGGGTTGCGCCGCAACTGGTGGTTTGACGAACGACGAGACATCGAAATGTCCACCCGGGCCGCTGCCAGATACATCAACTACCTGCACGGAAGATTCGGAGACTGGGCGCTTGTCCTGGCCGCCTATAATTCCGGCGGAGGCAGGATTTCCCGCAAGATCCGCCAGCACGGCCATGACAACTACTGGAAGATGCGATTGCCGAGCCAGACCACCGATTACGTGCCCAAGTTCATTGCGGCGGCGCGCATCGGTCAGGACCCGGAGAAGTATGGTTTTCAGATCAAGGACATCACCCCCCTGGGGTACGACGTACTTCCGGTGGACGATGCCACTGACCTCAATCTGATCGCCAGGTGCGCAGGTGTCAGCAGTGGTGAAGTCCGGCGGCTGAATCCCGCCCTGTTGCGCGGGGCAAGTCCCCCGGACATGAAAGGGTATCCGGTCAGGGTTCCCGCCGGAACAGGAAGCAAGGCCAAGGCCGCCCTGCGCCGGGTGCCGGCGGACAAACGCCTGACCTGGCGGCGTCACCGGGTGGAACGCGGGGAAACACTGGGCCACATTGCCCGGGATTACGGGACAAGTGTCAGCGACATCGCCAAACTGAACAAGCTGGGTAATGTTCACCTCATCCGCCCAGGCGACCAGTTGCTGATTCCCATGCCGGCCGAACTCGCGAACAAGGCCCGCAGCAGGGCTTCGGAAAAGGGCCATTACGTTCCACCCGACGGTTATGTCCGGGTCAGCTACAAGGTCAAGTCCGGGGACACCCTGGGTGGCGTCGCGCGCAAGCTCGGCGTCTCGTTGACACATATTCGCAAAGTCAACAATATCCACAAGACGAGTGTCATCCATCCAGGGCAGCGCCTTTACGCTTACCGGCCGGGGAGTTGACGGACCAGGCTAGACAAAAAAAAAGAGGCCCCGCATGGGCCTCTTTTTTCAAGTCCGCAGTGTTATCAGAAACGTACCGAAAGACTGATCCGGTGGGTCACCTCATCGATGTCCAGCATATCACCGGCGTAAGCGTAGTCCACGGTCAAGGGATTGAGGCGAAAACCCGCGCCCGCGGTGATATTGCCTGCCTCGAACCCGCTGTCGAAGCCACCCCGGAGAAACACCTTCCGGGAAAATCCCACTTCCAGGCCGAGGTGGGGATTGGCGCTCACTGATCCCCCCCACCATTCATCGGCAGCGCGCCTGTTATCGAAGCGGGTCTCCGCCGAAGCCGCCACAACGAGGTTCATGTTCCAGTCCGGGAATTCGGAATTCCAGGCCAGGCCCGGGACCACCGCCGGCGTGATGAGTTCATTGCGGCCCGTGCTCCAGGAAAGATAGGTCGTTGTGATGTCCTGGAACTTGATGCCGAAATCAAGGCTTTTCCAGATCCGAGGCCTGAGAAAGCCCAAATCGAATCCCACCCCCAGGCTGGAATAGGGTCCCACGCTTTGCCGGACGAACTTGAGTGAGCCGCCGGCCAACCAGGATCCGAGTTGTTCCCCGTAGGAAAACAACAGGCCGAATTCCTGATCACTCTTGTACTGGATCTGGTCCTGGTAGTTGAAAAGGCCGCGGAGTTCTTCGTCAGAGACGGTCCCGTCACCGTCGGTATCCAAAAGTCCTTCGAGGTGATCGGTGAAGGGAATGTCATCGATGCCCAGCCTGATCAGCGACAATCCGATCCCGGCCGATTCGCCCCCGAAAATGGACCAGCTGACCGGTTGAGTGTAGGCAATGAAATCCCGGTCGATCAGATCGCCGAACCGTTCCGAATGCATGAGCAGGATTTCGCGGTCCTGAAGTGTGGCCAACCCCGCCGGATTCCAGAAGGTGGCCGAGGGGTCATCGGCCACGGCAGTAAAGGCTCCGCCCATGCCGAGAGCCCGCGCCCCGCCTCCGTTTTCCATGAAGGAACCCGCGTATTTGGTAGCGGCTGCTCCACTGGGCAACAAAAGGACGACTACCGCGCCCAGGAGTGCCATATGTAAAATTGCTGAACGCGCACAACGACCCCGAACAGGCCGAACCCGTTTCAACAGCATTTGTTGCCTCGCTAACCAGGGGTAAGGTCGGAGAATGAATGGTTGCAACTTGGTATCATTATAGGACATTTTCCACATTCTGGGAAGACCCTTGGTCAATCCGACCGGCGTTTAGAGACCATAGAGCTTGATCTTCCGGTAGAGGGTTCTCTCGCTGATACCGAGCCTGTCGGCTGCCTGGCGCCGATTGCCGCCCGCCTGTCTCAAGGCGGATTCGATCAGGGTTCGTTCGGCCGTCTGCAGATCACCTGCTTTTTCACCTTGGAGTGGACTGTAACCTGTGTCCTCGGAAAAAGTTTCCACCAATCCCCCGGAAGTCGCCAGGCGGCCGTCTGGGCGGAAAGGCCATTCCTGGGGTCCATCCGACCCGAAATGGGCGGATTTGAGCAGGGCTTTGATTTCCCGGATGTCATGGCGCATTTCCAGAAGCGTTGACGCCAGGACAGCCAGATCCACCCCACCGCCCGCTTGCCCATCCAGTGGAACGGGCAGGAAGGAATTGACCTCGGGTCCTTCGCCGAACCGGATTTCCAGGGGTAGATCCTCCAGTTCGATCATACCCCGCTGCTTGAGGACCGCAACCGAACTGATGGTGTTCAGCAGTTCCCGAACGTTGCCCGGCCAGTCGTAGTGAATCAGGGCCTGCTCCGTCTCTCGGGTCAGTCCGCGAATGTGCAGGCCGTGTTTTTCGTTCTGATCCTCCAGGAACTTCGCCGCCAGGATGGGAATGTCGTCCTTCCTGTCCCGCAAGGGGGGAGCATTGATGACCACCACCTTCAATCGGTAGTAGAGATCCTGTCGAAAACGGCCCTGCGTGACATCCTGGGCGAGGTCCCGAAGGGTGGCGGCGACCAGGCGGATGTCGCTATGTTCGGTCTTGCGTCCCCCGACAGGAGTGAAATCCCCGGTTTCCAGAGTGCGCAAGAAACGGGTTTGCATGCCCAGCGGCATTTCCGCGACCTCGTCGAGAAACAGGGTGCCGCCGTCGGCCCGTTTGAAAACCCCCTGGTGATCGGAGACCGCACCGGTGAACGCGCCGCGGACGTGCCCGAAAAGTTCGCTTTCCAGGACCCCTTCGCTCATGGCTCCGCAATTGAGACTGACAAAAGGCCCTTCTTTGCGGCGGGAATTGTCGTGAATGGCCTTGGCTACAAGTTCCTTGCCGGTGCCGCTTTCTCCCAGGATGAGGATGTTGACATCCAGAGGCGCGGCGTGGGCGATCAGGGACAGCATTTCCGCGATGGCAAGGCTACGCCCCACGATACCGCTTCCTTCACGCACCCGGCGCAGACGAAGCAGACGCTCGACCACCTGCTGGATCTCCTCGGGATCGGCGTCGGCCGGAAGCGGGCGCACGGCATGTTGATGGTCGGGCGAGGCCAGATCGGATGGGAAATCTTCCTGCCCCACGATCACGAGATCGGTGTCGGTCTTCATGGACAGGAATTTGCGGACGACATGCTTGAAGCGGGGGTAATCACGGGTATCAAAAACGAACAGGGAAGATTTTCCCAGGGAAATGCGGGCCAGCGCCTCGGAAGGAGAATCGTAGAGAAAAAGCTCCACTTCGGGAAGATCCCAGGAGGCCGCAGCGGAGTAGATCCGATGCCTCCTGCTCAAAAGAACCACTGATCGCAAACCGCGCCCATCCCCTGTAAATGTTGGTATACTGACCTGTCAGTATGTCACATTACAATATAATGGCTGTAATGCCAGGGGTTTTTGCCGCTCACCTGTCAGATGGGGCATCATTCAGTGAAGATCAAGGAAGCTGGCGGATTGAGTGACGGCCTCCTGGAAAACCGTGTATTGGGTCGTGACAGCATCAATTTTCAGACCGGCCGCCGAATGCAGGGTTTCCCGGTTCACGGTGCCTGAGTCGAACCCGAGATCGCAAGTGGCCGGAACCAGCGTGTGGGCCAGATAATCCGCCAGGGCTACCAGGGCCACGGCATGCTCCTCGCTGTCGGGGACACAGGGGGTGCTCAGGATGTCGTGGTGGTGCCCGAAACACCGGGTCAACATGCCGGGGAATCGCCAGGAAAACCCGAAAGCTTCCCCCAGTATGGCGTGATCGAAACCGAAAGCCTCGTGTTCCACCTCCAACAGGGACTTGCCTGTACCCTTGCGTGAGGCGATGACCTGCGAGTAGGATTGCGGTGAATAGATTTCCAGCACGAATTTTCCGAGGTCGTGCAGCAGACCCGCGGTGAAGACTTCCTCTGGCGCGGGATAGTTCGCCATTTCGGCCAGGCGGTTGGCGATGGCGCCGGTAGCGACCGAATGCCGCCACAACTCCCGGTAATCCAACTCTCCTTTGACCCGTGCCGCAGCCGATACGACACTGGTGGCGACCGAAACGCATATGGCCACCTGCCGAATGGTCCGGTAGCCGAGCACGGCAATGCACCGGTGGATGTCGGTCATGTCACCCCGTGTGGAATAGTAGGGGGAATTGGCAAGCCGAAGGATTCGGGCGGTCAGCGGGGCGTCCAGACGCACCACCTCGGCCAGATCCGAAGCGCCACTGTCGGGATCATCCAGGATTTTCAGGATCTGGAACAGGATCTCCGGGATGGTGGGCAGTTCCTCGAATTTGGACAACATGTTCTGGAGCTGATCCTGATCGATGATTCTTTCCTCTGTGCAGAACGAGCGCATCATTACACCTCAGATGAAGATTTCCATCTCTGATTCGAGTGTTTCCTGAAGGCGAAGGATCGTCACTTCAAAAGTCTGGGGAGACAGACCCAGGATCTGATTGGACAGGCAATTGTTGATATCCAGATCCGGTTCATCGACAAATCCAATACCCAGCTTGTGGCACACCTTGTTGCCAAGGTCCAGGTACAGGAGCAGCGGATTGTCGATGGTCATGGCTGCAGGGTTGTGATGGTGGAGAATCGTGTCTTCGAGCATGGGGGAAAGATTCCACTTGTTGATCAGCTTGGCCCCCACCTCGGCATGATCATAACCCAGGATTTCCTTCTCCGTACTGTTGAAGGGCAGGTTGTCGTTGTAGACCAGTTGCACGATCTGGTCGAACTGTTCGGGAACCCTCAGATTCAGGACCAGCTTTCCGATATCGTGCATCAATCCCGCCAGGAAAGCCTCTTCGGCAAGGGCGGGTACCCGTTCCAGCACCAGCAACCGACAGGCGAAAGCCACTCCGATGGAGTGTTCCCACAGCAGTCTTTCCTTCAAGCCCGTGGACGCGTTTCGGGTGTTGTACAGGTTGCGGGCGGCGCTGGTCACCACGAGACTGCGGATGGAATCGAAGCCGAGCATGACGATGGCTTCGGTAAGGGTCTTCACTTTTCGGCTGCAGGAATACATCGCGCTGTTGGCGATCTTGAGAATTCGGGCAGTCATGGCCTGATCGTCGGAAATGATCTGCTGAAGTTGCTGGGCGGAGGTATTGGGGTCAGCCGACAGCTCGAGCACCTTGCTGGCCACCTGGGGCATGGCCGGAAGGTCCCGAGTGGTCATGATGATGCTGTTCAGCTGTTCACTGGTCCCGAGTCCGCCCTCGTTGGCCGGAATCGAGGGTGCCTCTAGCGAGGTTCCCATACCTTCTCCTGGAATCGGGGAAATCTTATCCTGTCCCGGTTCTGAATAGATAATCGACCCCTTCAGTCGATTCCTTTAGTGGGGATTCAGTCGATTTTCCGGGAACAGGCTGGCTGGAATGTTGAAAATCCTCCAGACGGTCAGCCGCAGTGCGCAATCTGGCCAGTAAAAGGCGTAATTGCCGGGTGTTGGGCCTGGGTGATCCAGATCCTGGTTCCGGAGCAGTTTTTTGGTGTCCCTCGATCATTTCCTGATCCAAGGGAATGTCAGCAGGGATGATAACCGGTTCGGGCAGGGCCATTTCCGTGGGGAGAATTGGGCCACCGTTTCGTGAGCGGAGCCTCCGAAAATGGATGAAACCTGAAGTCAAAACGAGGGTGAACCCGAGGGCCACCGCGCCTGTGGCGGACCAGAACATGAATCCCTGGTTGGCAATAATGCTTCCCGTAAAGCTGGCCATTTCCATTACAACCCTCCCGGTTGTTCAGACCCGCAGATCAATCAGGGAACCCAGGACTTCCCCTTCATTTTCCGGAGTAGACTGTTCTGGGTCCAAGGTGTCCTGGTCCTGTTGACCACGGCCAGGTTCCTCTTTCGAGTGGTACCCCTTCTTGCGGGTGCGCTTGAGCCGCCTGCGTTTCCTCTTGTCCTTTTCTTCGTCCTGTTTGATGAGGCGGTTCTTTTCCGCTTCGGTCGTCTCTTTTACCCGCTGGATCCTGAGCTCTTCCTGGCCGTCCTTCTGCTCGGAAAACGGTGTGACCTGGGGCGAGGACTGCTGCCCGCGCGCCTGGGTCTTGGCCACGCTGCCCATCTGGGCCAGGGTGGTCGGCAGGGAAACTCCATCACCTGGCAAGTTGTCTCCTGTCCCCTTCCGGGAAAACCCGGGTCACGAAATCGTACCGGGCCAGCCTCCCGAGTTCGCCATCCAGGTCAAAAAGGTACAGATATTGAACAGGGTCAGACACGCCATGACGTTGACTGGCTCGAGGGTCTTGAGGGTTTTCTCCACCAGATCTTCGACCTTGGTCCTGTCATCCTGATCCTGTTCCAGCTGCTGCCGCTGGATCTTCTGAGTGATCTGGCCGATGGAACTCTTGCCTTCGTGCCTTTCGATCTTGCCCTTGAGCCGCAGGATGGCTTTGGTGTGGATCTGGCAGACCCGGCTTTCGGTAACATCCAGAATCTCGCCGATTTCCTTGAGGGTGAGCTCCTCATAGTAGTACAGGACCAGGACCAGTTGTTCCTTCTCCGGCAGTTCGGCCATTCGCGTCCCGATCAAGTCCTTCATTTCCTGTTTGGCCAGGATCTGTTCCACATCCTCGTGATTGCCGTCGGCCAGGTAGTCCCCCAGGCTCGAAGAACTGTCACTGTCGTCGCCCGACGTGTCCGCATCCAGGGACATGATGGTGGCAATGGAAACCTCCCCCACCATGCTGTCCAGTTCTTCGACCTTGATTTCGAGTCTTTTGGCGACTTCGGCGTCGGTCGCAGGACGTCCGAGCTTGGCCTCGAGGGTGGAGTAGGCCTCCTCCAGCTGTTTGGCCTTGCGCCGAAGGGAACGTGGAAACCAGTCCTGGCTCCGTAACTCGTCGAGAATGGAGCCACGAATTCGCGGAATGGCATAGGTTTCGAACTTGATGCCCCGCTCATGGTCGAAATTGTCGATGGCCTGGATCAGGCCGAGCAGACCTGCGGAGATCAAGTCGTTGAATTCAACGTAGTGGGGCAAGCCGATGGCCATCCTGCCGGCAACGTATTTGACGATCCGGGCATAGATATCGACCAGTTCCCTGCGGGCTTCCTGTCTTTCCGGGCCCCGGCTCTTCTCCCAAAGCTCATGGTGCGCGATCTGCATTGTCTCGATCATTTTCCAGCCTTTCCGGTGAGATGTGACTTGCCACCAATTGCACTTTCCATGCCATCACCCTGGACCTGCCCTGGGACATTCGTTTTTCCCTCCAGGAGGGGAATCGCCCGCATGGCCAGGGACAGGAAGGAACCGAAGAAAAAGAATGCCAGGTAGGAGACCAGCATCCGCTGCACCGTGAGCCAGACTCCCCAGTCCTGCCAAAGTGCGGCCGCCAGTGCAATCAAACTGGCCAGAAGGGAGATGTTGTGAATGAACTTCTGCATGTCGTGAACTCAACTTCCGGTTCTCAGGATCCCTCGGTTTCCACTCCTGGCCTGAATCTGACGGGTGCCTCCGACGCCAGAATCCGGTCCAGCAACAGTTCGGCGGTGGCGCTGGCCAGAACCCCTTCGCCAACGGCGTTTTCTGCCATGAACGAGATGGGCAACGGGATGCTGTCGATAAGGTCGAGAAGTTTGGCCGCACGCCGGGTTCCGTCCACCCGTGTCAAGGCCAGCCAATCGCAGTTCCAGGAGCGGACAGCCTCCCGCAGATCGTCAAGATCCTGGAAGTCCCGGTCCATGGGCAGCAGCAGGTGGCGATGGAATTTTTCGTTCGAGGCCAGCCAGGAGTGAATGGGACCGCCCTCGGCGAGGTGGTGATCCGTCAGGCCCGGCAGGTCCAGGAAAACAAGGTCATAACCGGGAAGGTGAGCTTCCATGTCCTGGAGCTGGTCGACATTCCTGACCACGGCAGCATCGTACCCCGCGGCCGAGGCCATGTTCTTCAACCTGGGTTCATCCCGGTCGGGATCAGGAAGGACGGATATGACCAGGACCTTTCGACCGATCTCGACCATGCGACGGGCCAGGTGCAGAACCAGGCCCAGACGTTCCGCAGCGTGTTCGGCCAGGAAAACGTGATTGCCCTCCCAGTCCGCCAATTCGGTCTTCCCCGCGCCCAGGTACCCCATCAACCAGGCGATGGCACCCGGCCTGTCATTCCGGGATGTTCCCGTTTCCCCGGCGAAGCGGGTCAAAAGTCTGTCCACCGCACCCTGGGAGGCCCCGTTTTCGACCAGGTGTTCGGCCAGCGGGTTACCTGATGCCAGGTGTTCCTCTTCCGTGGGGGCGATTCCGGTCCGGCATATTTCCTGGACCATTTGTTCCAACCGTTCCACTTCCCGGCGGATTTCCTCCGTCAGGTCTTCGTCATAGGAATCCGTTTCCCTCGAAAGAGGGTTGCCCGTTTCCACCAGGACCTCGAACACTTTTTCGGTCTCCAACCCCTTGCCTTTGCGTCGGGATCTGGTTCGGGACCCGGAAATCACCGCCTCGGGTCCGAATTCCTGTCTGACCCTCTTGAAGGCCTCACTCAGCGTCGGTCCGGTCACGACAGCCGTTCCCCCGTCAACCGGCGGCGTGCTGTTCCTGTGGAATTCCATTGGTCACCACCGTTCCAGCCGATTGGATGTTCACCGAGCTTGAAACCTCGGTGTAACCCATGACGGCCAAGTTGGGATAAGTCGGTTCGACGAGTCTTTTAACGAACTGGCGAATAGGGGTGGGCACGAGCAGCACGGGTTGCGGGCCGTTGGCATAGGCCGCACGAAGAACGGTCTCCAGGCGGGCCAGGAAATCCTTGGTGAAACCCGGATCGAGAATCACGCCACCAGCCTGTTCCGATTCCCGGCTGGCCTGCATCAGAACGTGTTCGGTTTCCGGATGAAGGGAAACCACCTGAAGCCGGTCGCCGTTTTCCACATAGAGAGCCGTGATGGAACGGCCCAGGGCTTCTCGCACCTTGCCCACC
>DAOWLV010000139.1 GCA_030643455.1 Candidatus Krumholzibacteriia bacterium
CGTTGATGAAGTTCGCCATCACCAGCAGGTCGGCAGGTCGAAATTTGTTGCGGCCGGCGGGCTGATTGTCGGTCCTGACCTTCCAGGACGCCTGCGAGGCCAGGGCACTGAACAGCTTCCGGCCGACCTTCAGTGCGGGCTCGGATCGGTCGACGGCCAGGTAATTCAGTTCCTGCTCGCGCATGCCCGGCCGCGACAGCCACAGGGCAAGCAGGAAGGTCAGGGGCCCTGCCCCCAGGTCGACGATGTGCGAACCCGGTTTGAGCGCCAGGTCCAACCCCGTCAGCAATCGACCCTGGCGATAGATGTTCCAGGGCAGGTAATAGTGCAGGTAGGCCGCCAGGAATTCCGGTCGGGTCATGTAGTCGCGGGGAAGGTGTTCACGATCAATGGTCAGGAAGTCCGACAGTCGCCGGATGCCCGCGGGCAGGGCGGCGCGGTGTTTGGTCTTGAGTGGAAAGACCTCGCGAAGGGTGCGGGACATTCCAGCCAGTCCGTCCAGCAGTTCGGCCGAGGGTGCAGGAAAAAGCCCCGGATCCTTCATGAGGACAGGTGCCGGTTGGGCGCCAGGTGATTCTGCACGTAGTCGGCCACGGCGACTTCAAGCACTGTCTGCAGTTTGTCGTAACCCGCGGCGGCAATTTTCGTCATGCGGGCCTCGGTGTGGTACTGGTACTTGCCCTTGAGATGTTCGGGCATGGGGATGTATTCGATGGTGGGCTCGTGATCCATCGCGGTGAATATTGCGGTGATCAACCTGTTCCAGTCCTTGGCCTCGCCGCTGCCCACGTTGAAGATGCCGTTCACTTCGGGATGGTCGGCGAACCAGACCGTCATGTCGACCGCATCCTTCACGTAGACGAAGTCCCGTTGCTGACCTCCGTCGGGAAACTCGGGCCGGTCGGACTTGAACAGCTTGACCTGCCCACCTGCGGTGATCTGCTCGAAACCCTTGCAGACCATGGACCGCATGTCGCCCTTGTGCCACTCGTTGGGCCCGAAGACGTTGAAGTATTTCAGGCAGACGATGCTTTCAAGCAATCCCTCAGCACGTGCCCACATATCGAAGTCCTGCTTGGACTTGGCATACAGGTTCAGGGGTTTCAATTCATCCAGGCGGGATTCGTCGTCATCATAGCCCTGGTCGCCATCACCATAGGTTGCCGCGCTGCTGGCGTTGATGAACCGCACCCCCGATTCCAGGGACAACAGGCAAAGTTTTCGGGTGTAGCCGAAATTGTTTTCATCCAGGTAGGCAGCGTTCGTTTCGGTGGTGCTGCTGCAGGCGCCCATGTGGTAAAGGGTCTCCAGCGGGTCAGCGTTGTCCGGATCGACAAACCAGGCCAGGAAGGCGTCCTTCTCCATGTACCGGTCGTACTTCAACGGTTCCAGGTTGGCGTTGCCCTCGTCGGTTGGATGGACATCGACCACGATGATATCCTCGCGACCGGCCTGGTTCAGCTTCCACACGATGTTGCTGCCGATGAAGCCGGCGGCGCCCGTCACTGCTATCACGGTTTTCCTCCGCTCAGAAAAACTTTTTGGCCAGTCCCAGGGCACCCTGTTTCCAGGGAACGCGATGGGTCACGCCGTCACTATCGGCGAACTCGTCCTGATGGGCCAGGTACCACTCGAAGTTGCGGATCAGGGCGTCCTTGTTCGAGTACTGCGGGTCGTAGCCGAGTATCCGCTTCGCCTTGTCGATGGAAACGAACGAATCCTTGCTCGCGGTCTCGTACACCCATTTATACAATGGCGACATACCCAGTTTGTCGAGAAGGCGCAGGGCCCAGATCACCGGTTCGGCCGGGAAGCCCTTGACCTTCTTGCCGTGACCGGCGAAATCCAGGACCGCCTGCCAGTCCTCTTTCATGGTCGTGTAATCGCCAGCGCCGATGTTGAATGTGTCGTTCACGATGCCGTCGTCGAGAGTACTGCACAACCAGATGGCCTGGCACAGGTCGCCGATGTCCAGCAGTTGGTAACGATTGTCGCCCCGCCCGATCATGGGGAAACCGCGTCCGTCCTGGGCCCAGTCGTACAGCAGGGCGAACACGCCCAGACGCTCGGGACCGATGAAACTCTTGGGCCGGATGATCGGCACGATCATGCCCTGTTCCTGGAATTCGCGGCACACTGTTTCGGCCTCGACCTTGGCGTGGCCGTAGGGCCCGACGCCGTCCAGCTTGTCGTCCTCCATCAGGGGATGATGGTCAGGGATGCCATAGACCGCGGTGGACGAAATGTGGACGAACCGCCCCACTCCCTGCTCCTGAGCGGTTTTCAAAAGCAGCCTGGTGCCGTCGATGCCGGTGGTCACGATGTCGTCGTGGTCATAAAGGGGCAGGGCCATGGCGCAGTGGATCACCAGGTCCACGCCCTCCATCGCCTTGTCGACCGCTTCGGGATCCCTGATGTCGCCCGTGACGATCTCGATCCGATCCTTGCAGTCGGGGTAGGTGAAATCGGCGAAATCCAGGGACCGGACGTTCACGCCCTTGTCCAGCAGGAACCGGATGAGATTGATTCCCGTGAATCCCGAACCGCCGGTCACCAGGACCCGGCGCCAGGCCGCCGGGTGTTCGTTTGCGTTGTTACCTTCTTGGGTCGTCAATTCAGATCTCCTGTGAAAATTGTTGTTGTCATTCCTGTTCGGGACGAACCACGGCCTCGTCGGGAGCTTTTTCCTCGAGCAGGATTTCCCCGTCCCACGATTCACCATTCCGTTCGGCGCGAAACCGCAGCATGTCGCCCACGTTGGCGTCGTAGACCACGCGGTACAGCGTGTCGATGTTCTCCATCGGGATGCCTTCGATCTCCCTCAGGATGTCGTGGGGCCGCAGCCCCGACTTCCAAACCGGCGAATCCTGCTGGACCTCGACCACCAGGACGCCCACCGGATCAGTGAGATTCAGGTCCTGGACAATGGCCGGGGTAAGCCTGTACAAGCTGAACCCCAGGTTGGCCTGCCGGTAGTGACCGAATTTCCGGATCTCCTCGATGACGGTCATGACCCGGGCCACAGGCAGGGCAAAACCGATCCCCACGTTTCCACCGGTATCCGAGAAGATGAAGGTGTTGATCCCCACCACCTCACCCGCGGTGTTGACGAGCGGTCCGCCGCTGTTGCCGGGATTGATCGCCGCATCGGTCTGGATCATGCCCAGGTAGGCGCGTTCGCCCTGGGTCTTGCGGATATCACGGTTCAAGGCGCTGATCACTCCGACGGTGACCGTCGGCTGGGTATCGGCCAGCAGGTAGCCGTAGGGTGATCCGATGGCGATGGCCCACTCCCCGATCTGCAATTGACCGCCCGTGGCCAGGCGCGCCACCGGCAGATCACGAGCCTGGATCTGCAGGATGGCCAGATCGTAGCGTTCGATCTCATCGAGCAGGACGGCCTGAAACTGCCGGCCGTCCGACAGGGTCACGATGATCTGCACCGCTCCCGACACGACGTGCCGGTTGGTGACGACCAGGCCGTCATCCGAAACGATCAGTCCCGAACCCATGTTCTGAACGTTGCGAAAGTAGTTCCGGTGGGGAATCAAGCCCATCCGCTCGAGGAATTGCATCGACGGATCCCGCACCGACTGCTGCTGCACCACGTTGATGCTGACCACCGCGGGCGCCACCTTGCGCGTGGCCTGGACGATGGCGTTGCCCCGCTCCTGGCCCAGGGAACCGGCGGCCGATTCGGGCACCGGTTCGGTCCTCGAAGTCCCAGCCGGAGCCTGGGAAGTTTCGCTTCCCACCGGAGCAATCACACTGTGATTGTCATGACCGGTATCGTTCCGGTCGCCGCCGCGCAGAAAGAGGGAATCGGACCTTGTGGCCAGAAGAATACCCCCCAGGGCCACCCCAGCAAGCAGGCCCAGCAACACCCCGGTCCATGCACCGCGGCCGCTCACTACTTGCCGCCCTGCAACTTGTCCCAATCGGCCATGAAGGCTGCCAGACCCTTGTCGGTCAGGGGGTGGGCCACCAGCTTCTTGATGACCTCCGGCGGGATGGTGGCGATGTCGGCGCCCAGCAGGGCCGAGTCCACCACGTGCATGGGATGCCGGACCGAAGCGACGATCACCTCTGTGTCGTACCCGTAGTTCTCGTAGACTTCCAGGATGTCGCTGATCAACTGCATGCCGTCTTCGCTGATGTCGTCCAGCCGGCCCACAAAAGGCGACACGTAGGCCGCGCCGGCCTTGGCCATCAGAAGGGCCTGGCTCACGGAAAACACCAGGGTCGCATTCACCCGGATACCCTCGGCCGCCAGCGCCGCGGTCGCCTGCAGACCTTCGTAGGTCGTGGGCACCTTGACCACGATGTATTCACTGAGGGCCGCCAATCGTTTGCCCTCCTCGATCATGCCGGCGGAATCCAGGGCGGTCACCTCGCCGCTGACAGGGCCCTGGACCACGGCACAGATTTCCTTGAGAACACTGTCGGTATCCGTGTTGCCTTCCCTGGCCATCAGGCTCGGGTTGGTCGTCACGCCATCGCACATGCCCATGGCCTTGATTTCCTTGATGGCCTCGAGGTTGGCCGTGTCGATGAAGAATTTCATGGGGTATCTCCTTCTGGAGGGATGACCGGCGTGATGACCGGGGTAAATTCGGGATCCATGAGTTGCTCCGGGTATAAAACTTCTTCGAGAACCAGGCCCTGGGCCGGTGCCAGCTGGCCCGAGGCGCTGCGGCTGCGGGCGGCCAGGATCCGCGGAATATCGTCCTTTTCCCGTTCGCCCCAACCCATCTCCGCCAGGGTCCCCACCATGTTGCGCACCATGTGATGCAGGAACCGGTTGGCCTGGACGTGGAAGATAGCCGAATCGTCCAGCCAATCAAAGGCGCAAAGGGTCACTTCGCAGAGGTTGTGGTCCTTTTTGAGGGATTTGGCCTTGCAGAAGCTGGTGAAATCGTGGGACCCCAAAAAGGCCGCCGCACCCCGGTCCATGACCTCGCGGTCCAGGGTGCGATGGATGTACCAGGCGTTCGGCCGGAAAATGTCCCGCACCTGGATGATCCGGTAACTGTAGCTCCGGGCCGTGGCCGAGTGGCGCGCGTTGAAGGCGGGTGATACGCGGCGCACATCCTGGATCCCGATATCGGGAGGCATCATGCCGGGCAGGGCCCGCGCGATCCGCTCCACTTCCTCGGCCGAATTGACCGTCAAGTGCGCCACCTGACCCCGCGCGTGCACACCCGCATCGGTCCGCCCGGCCGCCACCGGAATCGCGTCCCGGCCAAGCAGGCGGGTCAGACAACGCCGCAGTTCGCCTTGAACCGTGATGGTGTCGGGCTGGATCTGCCAACCGTGGTATTCGCGGCCCACGTAGGCCACGTCGATGCGCAGTCTGAATACTTCGCTCACCGGACGACCTCCACCCCTACCTTGAGCATGATCAGTCCTGCCGCCCAGACCGCCAGAAATGCCATCTGGAGGATGGGAACCCGTCCGGCCGTTAGTGGATCCGGCCGACGGTGCCTGAGGGACAGCGTCAAGGCCTCGGCCCGCCGGGCCAGGGTTTCCAGGAGCGGAACGACCACCCGCGCGCGGTCCACCAACCCGTGCAAAAAGTTCGCCACCCTGGACGGCCCGGTGCGGACTTCGCGGCCCGCGGGAACCGATCTGCGCATGGTCACCACCGCCTCGATGCGACGCCCCTCACCCAGCACGACCGGCGCTGTTCCCATGGCCACCGCCAGCATCAATCCCAGGTCGTCGGTGCGCAAGCCAAGACGGCGGACCGGCCGCAACCACCAACTCACACCCAGTACCAGATCATCGAGGGGTGATACCCGCAGGTAGAGACCCAGGCACCCCACGGAACAGGCCACCCTCAGGAGGGCCTTGCCTCCCGCCAGGAAACCCGCCACCGAAGGATGTCCCAGAGGGGCGGCCTGGGTTGTGGTGAAGGTGTGGACCACAATCACCAGCAGGGCCACCGGGGCCCAGGGCTTGAGGACGGCCAGTTGCCGGCGCGGCCCCATCCCGGTCCAGGTCAGGGCCGCCATGAGAAACAGGGCCATGGCCGCCAGCCCCCACGGAGAGGCCCCCAGGCAGGTCAGAAGAGCCAGGATGGCCGCTCCCAACCGGATGGCCGGATGCAACGCGCTCAAGGGGGTCACTCTCAAGGCCGCCGGGGCGAATGAAGCTCCGTTGATCACGATTGGGACTTCCCCGCCAGCAGATCGGCGATCTGGACGGCGTTCAAGGCCGCCCCTTTGAGCAGATTGTCGGCCACCACCCACAGCATCAAGGCGTGGGGATTGTTTGTTTCGGCGCGCAGGCGTCCGACATGGACCGTGGCTTGGCCTGCAATCTCCCGCGGGGTAAGGTACCCGTGGGGATCGGAGTCGACTTTGACTCCCGGCCATTTGTTCAGTGCGTCTGCTGCCCGTACCAGATTGATCGGTTTATCACAAACCAACCTCACTGCCGCGCTGTGACCGGTCACCACCGGCACACGCGTGGCGGTGCAGGTCACGGCCAGATCGTCGCCGCGGTCGAGGATCTTTCTCAACTCCCGGACCACCTTGTCCTCTTCCTCGAAGGAGCCATCGGGCAGGGCGGCACCGATGGCGGGAATCGCGTTGCGGAAAATGGGTCGCGGAAAAATATCGTTTCCTTCAGAGGATGGGTTTTTTTCCTGCCTCTCCAGTTCGGCCACTGCTTTCTGGCCCGCTCCGGACACCGCCTGCAGGGTGGTGACATGCGCCTCACGCACACCGAAAACCTCATCCAGGGGCGCGACGGCCATCGCCACCTGGATGGTGGAACAATTGGGATTGGCGATGATGCCGCCTTCACCCAGGCCCGCCGGCTTTATCAAGCGCCCATTGATTTCCGGAACCACGAGGGGAACACCGGCTTCCATCCGCCAGGCCGACGAGTTGTCCACCACCCACGCCCCCGCCCCTGCGGCCACCGGCCCCCAGATGCGACTTGCATCTCCCCCGGCGCTGAACAGGGCAATGTCCACGTCATGGAAATCCTCGGCGGTTACCTCTTTGCATTCCAGGTTTCGTCCGGCGAATTCCAGTTTTGTACCGGCTCCGCGAGCGGAACTCAGGAGCACTGGATCCCCGCTGACCCAAGCGCGGTCCTCGATCAGTTTCAGCATCGTCCGGCCCACCAGACCGGTGGCGCCCAGAACCGCGACTTTCATGCGTTCCCTACTTCCGGATTGAGAAATGGTATCCCGGCGGGACATCTTAACATCCGCATGGCGGGGGGTCAAAAGCGGGGATTGGTCGTCACCGGACCGAGAGGTCTTCCGGAACTCCAGTCGGTACCACCACCCCTGGCCCGCCTCCCCGTTCATGCCATAACCGATGGCAGGAGCCGCAAAGCGTCACCAGGTTTTCCGCCTTGTTGCTGCCTCCTTTCTGTCGCGACACGATGTGGTGCACTTCAAGAAAACGTGTTCGCCCGCAACCCGGGGCCTGGCAGCGGTGCTGGTCCCTTGCGAGCACCTCCCTACGCACCCGTGGCGGGATGGTGGTCGTGTTTCGACCGCCAAGTTCGCAGACCGCGGCGTCGCACCGCATTCTCTCGGACTCGGCCTTACTTAACTCACGTTCACCCGCGTCGGTCTGGACAGTCATCCGGCCCGTGGCTGCATTTTCATGGACATGGATCTGCACCGGCGGCCGGCTTGAAATGTCCCCCCGGGGGAACTTTTGGCCCTGTAACTCCTTTGTTTCCACCA
>DAOWLV010000392.1 GCA_030643455.1 Candidatus Krumholzibacteriia bacterium
GATTGGGACATCCCGTCCGATTACATCAACCAGGGCAGCCGGGAATTCCGCATCGACAACGGGACCACCGGGGATGATCACGGGGTTCATGTGGTGGGGTTCAAACACCTCGGTGGCCGGGACTGGTTCCTGATCAAGGATTCAAATCGCAGCAGTCGGCTTGGCGAACACAAAGGGTACTACTTCTGGGATGGGGACTACATCAAGTTGAAGATGTTGAGCTTCACCATTCATGAGGATCGGTTGAAGGAGTATCTCAACTAGGAAGCCATCGGCCTGCATGCAGACCGATGGCTGGAAAAGCTGAGTCACTCCTCCCACACGATTCTAAATGAAATGACCTCCAGAACCTCGTCATCGAAGCGGGGATTGTCGGGGTCGTCCTCTTCGTAACCACCCGAAGAGGCGTTTCGCACCATGATCAGGCGGTTGTTGCCGACCAGGTACCACCGGTCGAACAAGGGATTGCCGTCGCCCACGATGTCCACCTGATGGGTGAAGATTCCATCCAGGTCGAACAGGTCATAGCGGATCATCACTCCCGGGGGCAGGTCATGACCGCTGGCGCCCGATTCGATCCAGACTTCCGTGCCCCAGGGGTTCTCCATGATCCACAGATTCTCGATGCAGGGAGCATGGTCGCCCACGACGATGGGGAGGCCGGACCTTGCCCACCTTTTCTCGATGCGCCGGCGAATTTTCCTGATCTCGGGTTCGGGACGGTCGGGGCTGGCGAATTCCCGGGTGGTTTCGAGCACGATCCGACCGGAGGAGTCCACGGCCTGCAATAGATACCGGTCCCGTTCCGGGGCAATCCAGATTCGTCCCTTCTCGTCCAGATCCCAGCGACCGGCCAGGGGGTTGTAGTAGCGGCTCTCGTCCACCACATCGTCGAGGGATCCCTGGAGATAGGCGTCTTCGAGGTCCAGGTAGACATGATCGATCGTCCCGTCCAGCGAACAGCCTACCAGCATCTGTTCATTTGTTATCCCCTCGTCGGTGAAGGTGGATCGGGTCATTCCCAGCAGCAGGGAGCCGTGTCTCAAGCGGCCATACCAGCAGCCGAGTATCGCCTCTGGATTGCCCTCGATGATCGGGGTGGTCGTTCCCGCCGGATCGCCACCGCTGTCCAGCCAAATGATCTCGGCGGGATAGCGGTTCATCAGGCCGAGCCGGCCCGATCCCACCAGCAGGTTGCTGGCCATGGCTGTTTCACCGGGGCCTTCGCCCTTGCGGCCGCGCACGTACAGGAACTTTCCGGCGGGGTCGAAGACGTAGGTTTCCTGTTGCTGGAAATCGAGAAGGTACGTGTTTCCCAGTGAGTCGCAGACCACATCCACGATGAACCCGAACACGAAGTCCTGGTCTTCGGATCCGGCGCGCCACTCCTCTTTCAGGTGCCAGTTGCGGACGGTCTGGGAGGGCCTCGCGCCGTTTTTCACCACAATGGGTTCACCAGAAAGGGCGGGAGAAATGGACAGGCCGATCAAAAAGATTACCAATATCCGGGTCATGCCATGCATATTCCCCCCTCCCCGGCGATGATGGAACAATTTCGAATCATTCCAGGTATATACGGGATGGACTCCATCGGTTCCCCGGTTTCGATCCAAACCTTCGCAGAAACATCCCATCAGGGAGGAATTTCGTGAACAAGAATCTGCGTCCTGTACTGCGCCGCCTGACACGCCACTGGGTGTTTTCAACCCTTTTGATCGTGTTGTCGGTCTTCACTCTCCGTTCGGCGGTCGCCGACTGGAACGACGTGCCCACCGGTTCCATGAAACCGACCATTTTGATCGGCGACAGGATCTTCGTGAACAAGCTGGCCTACGATCTGAAGATCCCCTTCACAAGCACCCGTCTGGTCACCTGGGATGATCCGCGGCGGGGGGACATCGTGATCTGCTGGTCGCCTGCCGACGGTGCCCGCCTGGTCAAGCGCGTGGTCGGGACACCGGGCGACGTCATTGAAATGAAGAACAACCGCCTCATCATCAACGGGAAGACCCTGGACTACGAAAGCACGGACCAGGCGGATTTCGCCAGGGCCCTGGGGGCGGAGGTCGACAAGTACGAGTTTTTCACGGAGGATCTCATCGGCCACCGGCACACGGTGGCCGCCACGCCCGGCATACGCGCCAGACGAAATTTCGGACAGGTAACCATCGGTCCGGATCAGTATTTCATGATGGGTGACAACCGGGACAACAGCGCGGATTCACGCTACTTCGGTTTCGTGGAGCGGTCCGCGGTGGTGGGCAAGGTCGAGGGGATCGCCTTCTCCCTGGATTACGAGGACCACTTCAAGCCCCGCTGGTGGCGCTTCTTCACCAGGTTGATCTGACACGGCCTACGGCCCTTTGCGCCGGAACAGGTTCAGGTATTTGCCGCCGGCCACCCGCAGGTAGATCTGTTCATAGTTTTTCTGGAAAAAATCGTTGGTGACGATGTCGACTTCACGGTCCAGAGGAGGAATCAATCCCGTTCGCGGCTGGTCGGTGATGTCGACGTTTCCAATCAGGACATAGTCGGGACGGCGCTTCATCACCAGGGCGCCGTCGTGTTTTTCGTGGCCCGCATATCCATGGGTGAAGGCGACTTCCTTGTGGGCGATGGCAGGATCGACCAGGCCGTAGAAATCGTAGGCCCTGAACCCCGTCTTCCAGGGGATGTAACCCGCAGGACCCAGCGCGATGACCGTGCCACGGGGCAACTGTTCAGCCATGGCGTCGCCGGCCAGGATCCAGCCACCCAGGTTTGCCTCACTCATGTGAATGGATACCAGGCGTCGCTCCTTGCCCCACAAGGTGGGTGGCAGCAGGGCCAGGCCCACAACAAGGGTGAAGACCACCGCCCCCTGCGGCCGCGACAGCCAACCGGCTTCGGCCGCCACAGCCACGATGCCGATGACCATGATCGGCAGGATCGGGACAAAAAAGCGGAACATTCCGAGCATGTCGCCCCCGATGACGGTCGTGTAGGTGATCCAGAAGATGATCAGCCCCGCGCCGAACATAGTGTCCCGGGGCTTCATGGTGGCGAAACCCCCGCTCATCCCGGCGGCTCCGCCGATAACCGCCAGGGAAAGTGCGTAGTTCAACAGGAAGGAAAGGGAGTATGGCAGGCCGGTCTTGATCTGTCCGGCCAGGTCGCCGGTCTTGGCGTAATAGGTATTGGGCAGCAACCATCCGTAAACGTCGTGCCGCCAGATGAAAAACACTGCGACGCCCACCACAAGGACCAGCAATCCCAGCCAGCGGCGCAGGCTGTGGAAGGGGGTGCCTGATCCCCCCGGAGCCATGGCCCATATGGTGAAGATCAACGCGAGGGCGGGTCCTTCAGGCCTGGTCGTTACGAGCAGAACACCCACGATGCCGGCGCCAACC
>DAOWLV010000118.1 GCA_030643455.1 Candidatus Krumholzibacteriia bacterium
CCGAGCACGTGGCTGCCAAACAGGTGCGCGACGACACGGCCTTCGCCGAGTTCGCCGCCCACGCCTCGGCGACCATCCCCTTTCTAGAGCTCGAGCCCATGCCCGACTTCAGCACCGACGGCCCGGTCGAGATCGAGGCCTTGCGTTCCATCCGGCGTAAAGTGGCACGCAAGATGGTCACCAGCATGTCGCTGATTCCCCATGTCGCTCACATGGACGACGCCGACGTGACCGATCTGGACAAGTTCCGCATCCGCGAGAAGGAACGCCGCACCGGTGGCGCAGGTGGCAGGTTGACCCTGCTGGCCTTCGTGATCAAGGCCATCACCGCTGGCCTGAAAGCCGCGCCCGCATTCAATGCCAGCCTGGATCCCTTCCGCGAAGAGATCATCTACAAGAAGTACTACAACATCGGGTTCGCGGCCGACACCGGACGCGGCCTGGTGGTGCCGGTGGTCAAGGACACCAACAACAAGAGCATCATCCAGATCGCCGACGACATCTTCGATAAGGCCACCCTTGCCCGCGAGGGCAAACTTCCGCCCGAGGACATGCGCGGCGGTACGTTCACCATCACCAACGTCGGACCGCTGGGCGGCACGGCCCTGCTGCCGACCATCAACTACCCCGAGGTGGCCATCCTGGGCATGGGCAAGGTCCAGGAAAAGCCGGTGGTCAGGAACGGCGAGATCGTGATCCGCAAGATCCTGCCGCTGACCCTGGCTTTCGACCACCGCATCGCCGACGGTGCGGATGCCGCCCGTTTTGTCGCCGAGCTGGTGCGGCAGCTTTCGGATCCGAATCTGCTGCTGCTGGAAACCTGATAGGAGTGCCCGTTCATGGTAATGGGAAGTCTGCGTGAAGAAACCCAGGTCGTGGTCATCGGCAGTGGTCCCGGCGGATACGTCGCCGCCCTGCGTCTGGCCGATCTGGGCAAGGATGTGCTGCTCGTCGAAAAACGGGAACGCCCCGGCGGTACTTGCCTGCTGGAAGGCTGCATTCCCTCGAAGACCCTGATCCACGCGGTGGAAGTCAAGGAATCCGCCCGGAACGCCGAACAGTTCGGGCTGTCCTTCAAGGGTGTCGAGATCGATCCGGCCAAGTTGCGCGCCTGGACCGATGAGGTCGTCGGCGGCCTGTCCGACGGCATCAAGGGTCTGTTGAAAAGGCGTGATGTAACCATCATTCAGGGCCACGCCCGCTTCGACTCTCCCACCAGCCTGTCGATCGAGGACGGCGAGGTCAGCGGCATCGATTTCGAACAGGCCATCATCGCCACCGGTTCGAGCCTGAACCGGCTGCCCGACGGCATCATTTCCTCGGTATGGTCCAGCGCCGACGCACTCAAGCTTCCCCGCGTGCCCGGCTCCCTGCTGGTCGTGGGCGGCGGTTACATCGGCCTGGAAATGGGCCTGGTTTACCAGGGCCTGGGATCCGAGGTTTCGGTCGTCGAGTTCTTTCCCCGGTTGCTGATGGGCGCCGATTTCGATCTGGTGGACATCATGGTGGGCCAGGTCAAAGAGCGTCTGCACGAGATCATGCTCGATTCGAAGGTGAAATCCATCGCCGAGACCGGCGGTGATCCCGCCAATGGCTTCGACGTGGATATCGAGACCGACGGCAAGATCCTGAGCAAACACTACGACCAGGTGCTGGTGGCCATTGGCCGACGGCCCAATACCGACGACATCGGCCTGGAAAAAACGAAGGTGGCCGTCAACGAGCAGGGCTTCATCGTCACCGACGAGAAATGCCGCACGGACGAGCCCAACATCTTCGCCATCGGCGATGCCGCCGAAGGCCCCATGCTCGCCCACAAGGCCAGCCGCGAAGGCAAGGTGGCTGCCGAAGCCATCCACGGCGGCGAGGTGGCCTTCGACAACCGGGCCATTCCCGCGGTGGTCTTCACCGACCCCGAGATCGCCTGGACCGGCCTGACCGAACGCGAGGCATAGGAACAGGAGATCGAGGTCAATATTGGGCGTTTCCCACTGTCCGCCCTCGGTCGCGCACGCACTCTCGGGCGCACCGACGGGATGGTCAAGATCCTGGCTGATCCGGCCAGCGGCCTGGTACTGGGTCTCGGCATCGTCGGCCCCATGGCCAGCGAGTTGATCGCCGAAGGCACCCTGGCCATCGAGATGGGCGCCACCCTCGAGGACATCATGGTGACCATCCACCCCCACCCCACCCTGAGCGAGGCCATCCTGGAGGCTGCCGAGGTGGCGGCCGGCGAAGCGGTGCACGTCAATCCACCTCGCAAAGTGAGATGAAAGCCATGGCGGACCTTACCACGGTCCCCTATGACATTGACGACGAGATGCTCACGCGCACCCGGGAGGACGGCTGGCCCCGGGTGCGCGTTTATGAACCGGCCGAGGTCTCCGTGGTGATCGGGCGGGGTGGCCATCAAGATCTCGAACTGGATACTGCCAATATTTCCGCCGACGGGGTCATCCTTTACAAACGGCCCGGTGGGGGTTGCAGCGTGGTTCTGGATCCCGGCAACCTGATCATTTCCGTAGTTGCCCCCCTGGAGGGCATCGGCGGCATCAAGACCGCTTTTGCCGCCATCAGCGAATGGTTGATCACCGCCCTGACCGTTTGCGACGTGCCCGGGGTCAAGCAGCGCGGCGTCTCGGACCTGGTCATCGGCGAGCGCAAGATCGGCGGTTCCTGTATGTACCGGACAAGGGGTCTGGTCTACTACTCTACAACCCTGTTGCTCGACCCGGACCTGGATCTGGTCGACCGCTATCTGCTTTATCCCCCGCGGGAACCGGAATACCGATCCGGCCGCTCCCATCGCAAGTTCATGGGGTCTTTGAAAGCCCTGGGACTGCCCCCCGGGAACGCCGACCTGGCCTACCGACTCAACATCATGCTCAATCTGCGGTTGGAAGAGCTCGTCGATTCTCTTTAGGGCAGGGGTGGTTTCCCTGCGTAGTCAGGAACAAAGATATCTTTATACAGGTTTTATTTATTTTTCATGATCTGGATGTTAAATTTCCCGGCGGTACAGGGTCACAACCTCGTACAGTAAAGGCAGACCATCAACATGAACTCCAATGCCGGCACGGAAGCCATCAAGCTTCTGATCGTTGACGACCACCCCCTTGTTCGATCCGGAATTCAATCCATCATTCAGATGGAACCGGACCTGACCGTCTGCGGCGAGGCCGAAGACCACGATGAGGCCATGGCCGCCATCGCGGAACACGGTCCTGATCTCGTGCTGGTCGATATTTCCCTCAAGGACAGCAACGGTCTCAGCCTGCTGAAGGATATCAAGCAGAATCACCCGGACGTCCTGACCCTCGCGGTATCCATGCACGACGAATATACCTATGCGGTCCGCTGTCTCAAGGTCGGGGCCAAGGGGTACATCATGAAGCAGGCGGGCACCGAGAAGATTCTCGAGGCCATCCGCTGCGTGCTCGGCGGCAAGACCTACCTGAGCGAGGGAATGACCCAGATTGCCCTGGATCAGCTGGGCTCCGAGAACCCCGTCGGCTCACCGGTGGAAATCCTCAGCAACCGGGAACTGGAGCTCTTCCAGTTGACCGGTCAGGGCAAGGAGATTGCCGAGATCGCCAAGATCATGAACATCAGTCCGCGCACGGTCGAGGTGCATCGGTCGCATATCAAGAAGAAGCTGGGGTTGCGGACCAGTACCGATATTTTTCAGACATCCTACGAATGGCTCAAGCAGAACGGGATGTTGCCGTAGGTGCGTGACCGGTTCGGCCATGCATGCACGAAGGCCCCGGGATGTCCTCGTCGCGATCCGGACGGATTGCTCCTGCGGATTACCCGGGGCCTTCGTGCATGCATGGCCGAACCGGTCAATCACCCACGGCGACATGCCACCCACCTGAATCGCTACTTCCCAGGTTTTCTGATAATAAAAGGGATCCGGGCATGGCCCGGATCCCGATTCAGCATTTCCGCGGGAAAGAGTCCTAGCGGAACATGGCCTTCAAATCGCCGAAGCTGGAGCTTTCGACAGCAACAGGATCGCTGTCCATCGTGAGGATGATGTTATCGACACCGGTGTTGAAGGTCGCGAAGATGGCGCCCCAATCCGGGTGGTTGTACCAGAACTCGATGCGGCCGACGTTCGAAACGACATCCTGGAAGGTCACGTCGCTCGGGAACGTGGCGTTGCCCGAGTAGTACGAGCCGCCAACCCAACCGGCAGGCAGTTCACCAAGAGCACCGTCGAAGTCGAACGGAAGATCGAAGTCGTAGTGCTTCCAACCCTCGTCGATACCAGGGCTCGTGTACTCGTACGGGTCGATGTACACGTAGACGTCATCAGTGACATCATTCGGTGTACCCATGAAATTCCGGAACAGCACGGTGAAATAGTATTGGCCGATGTATTGGTTGCTGGACGCAATGGTGATGAAATCACCGGAGATATGGCTCGCACCGGCCGCGGCCAGGTTGCCACACCAACCGGGGGCATCCCAACCACACTTCAGGATCGGGTAGTAGGTATCCTGGAAGGCGTTGCCCAGGTAACCACCGGGATTGCCGCCTTCAGGCTCGACGACGTCAGCCGAGGCCGGGCCCCAGCCCCAGTCACCGTTGTTCAGGCCGTCTTCGAAGTCGGCCACCTGTTCCATTGTCATTTGCGCCGAGGCCGAAACGGCGAAGGCGAGGACCACAGTTACGATCAGTAGCATGCGCATGATGTTCTCCTTTTTGAGGACGAGGAATAGTGCCTACTGGAAGGAAGTATCCCTGTTGAGGATAAGGTCTGCAATTGGACCTTGGTCCAATAAGAGATAAGTTTATGCTGCTTGCGGGTTTAGGAGTCTTCGGCGAGAGATGGGCCCTCGATTCCCATGCGACCGGCCATGCGGACGAGGTCGGCCAGGGACCCGGCTTCCATCTTTTCCATGACCCGGGCGCGGTGGACCTTGATGGTCTTTTCGGTGGTGCCGAGCTCGAATCCGATCTGTTTGTTGAGCATGCCCTTGATTACCCGCTCGAAAACTTCGCGCTCCCTGGGCGTGAGGCGCGCCATGCGTTTTTCGGTATCCTGGATGCGCAGGTTGGTTTCCCGGGTGTCCCGGTGGTGCTGCAATGCGCGTTCCACCGAGTCGAGCAGATCCTGGTCGTCGAAGGGTTTGGGAAGAAAATCGACCGCGCCGTCCTTCATGGCCTGCACCGCCATGTCGATATCGCCATGACCTGTGATGAAGACGATGGGGATGTCCGAATCCGAATCCGCCAACTCGTTTTGCAGATCGAGGCCGCTCATACGGGGCATGCGCACATCCAGGACCACGCAGGCTGGGTGGCCGTCAGGGGTCGCCTGAAGGAACTGCTTGGCCGAAGCAAAGGCCTCGACCTCGTAATTGATGGAGCGGAACAACCGCGAGAGCGCCTTGCGCACCGAGGGGTTGTCATCGACAACGTAGATTGTAGGTTTTTGTTCAGGCACGGTTCCCTCTTCCTGCCTACGAACACTGGAGCCGAGGTCAACATCCGGATCCAGTATCGGCCTCACCCCAAGAGCTGCCCAGCGCACTCGAACCATGGTATCATAAACGTGATCGATCTCGCCACGGGTATTGGCGAGGCATTTGCGAAGTTCAGAGTCACCCGAAGCAAGAGAAGGGAGAAGGGCATCGGTCTGGCGGACGTACAGCCTGAGCCGTGATACGGCCTCGCTCAGCCGGACAACGTGATCATTCACGCCAAGCCGCAGGACCGCCAGTTCGGATTCAGCATCGAGTTGTCTTTTACCCTTCAAGGAATCAGGATCTCCGCTGTTGAAATGATTCACGGTTTCATTTGCTTTGCTATAATGATCTCTCCGGGGACTTTAGGCAATTGGACCAAAGTCCCATATACAGCAGACGTTTTTTGTTCAAGGTGATGCCATGTTACGAATTGCCGTCCTGATATGCTTGGTGTGGCCCTGTTTGGCCCAGGCCTTTGTCGAAGCCGACTCCATGGCCGTGGAAGCGACTTTGGCCCGCATGCCCGCCGCCGAACGGTTGACTTTCCTCCAAGGGGAAGTTCGCAGAACGGGGCGCAATGACCCACGACTTGCCCTGGCCATCGCCCGTCGTTCCCTGGTTGTTGCCACCGAATTGGGCGATGCTGCCGGACGCAACCTGGCCCTCATGAACATCGGCGTGGCGTCCTACTATCTGGGTGACTACCGCAATGCCCTGCGACGCTACGAGGAGGCCCTTGTCATCGCCGAAGACCTGGGCGACAAGGCCAAAATCGGGCAGGCGGTGAACAATATCGGCGTTCTCTACTTCGTCTGGGGCGAGCACGATCTGGCCCTCGAATACTACCTTCGATCTCTGGCCCTTCGCCTGGAAACGGATGATGCCGGCGGTGCGGCTTCCTGCTACAACAACATCGCCGGTATTCACCAAACGGCCGGTCGCTACGACTCTGCCCTGGACCATTATGGGCGTGCGCTGGAGATCTACCGGGAAGTCGGGAACGTAACCTACGAAGCCAGCACCCTGAACAACATCGGCCTTGTCCGGTACGACCAGGGTTTTTTCGAAGAGGCCATGGTTGATCTTCAACAGGCTCTGACCCTGGAGCGGGCGGACAAGGATCGGCATGGTGAAGCCCTTTCACTGAACAACATGGGAAGGGTCCGCGCAAAACAGGGACGTTTCGAGGATGCGCGGCGACTATTCAACGAGGCTCTGGAAATCCGTCGCGAGATCAACGACCGGCAGGGGGAATCGGTCAGCCTTCAACTACTGGGCACGGCCCTGGTGGAAGGTGGCAATGTTGACGGGGGCATCCTTCTGCTGGATGAAGCCCTGGCCATCGCCCGGGAACTGGAGGTCCAGGAGCTGATTCGCGACGATCTGCTGGCCTTGGCCGAGGCCTGGGAAAAGGCGGGGCGTCACGATCGTGCCCTGGCCCACTTCCGCCTCTACAAGGAGGCCCACGACAGCATCTTCGACGAGGAGAGAGGTCGGCAGATGGCCGCCGCCGAGGCCAAGTTCGAGGTGGACCTCAAGGATAAGGAGATCGCGGGCCTTCGTCGCGAAGCGGAGTTCGAGGCCTTCCGTCAGCGCATCATGCTTCTGGGAGCCGGGCTTTCGGCTCTCATCATGGCCCTGCTCTGGAACCGTTACCGATTCCAGAAACGGGCCAACAAGGAGATCCGGGCCAAAAACGAGGCCCTGGGCCAGGCCCACACCGAGCTGGAAAAGGCCGCGCGCGAGGAACTTGCCCATGTGGCGCGGGTGGCCACCATGGGCGAGTTGACCGCGGCCTTCGCCCACGAGTTGCACCAACCCCTGGCCGCCATCAAGGCCAATGCCCGGGCGGCGCGCAACCTGCTTCAGAAACCGGCCCCCGACCAGGACGAGGTGGACGAAGCCCTGGTGGACATTCGTGACGACGCCGAACGGGCGCGGGAAATCATCCAGCGCCTCAGGGAAATGATGCGCAAGGGCGAGGAGCGCCGGGATGTCCACACTCTCGATGCGGTTGTGAAGACGGCCCTCACTTTCGTGGAAGGTGCGGCTCAGGAACAAGGAGTGGAGATCCGGCTGGAACTGACACCCGACCTGCCCCCGGTCCGCTGTGATCACATTCAGCTGCAACAGGTGCTGATGAACCTGGTGCAGAACGGCCTGGCTGCCATGGAATCGGGCGGTGGTGAGATCGTCATCAGCACCGCGGCTGTTGCCGATGGTGAAGTAGAGGTCCGCGTTCGTGACGCAGGTCCGGAAATGTCCGAGGAAAACTTCGCCGACATGTTCGACCCCTTCTTCACCACCAAGCCGGGTGGACTGGGTATGGGACTACCCATATGCCGAACCATCATCGAGGCCCACGATGGGAAATTGTCTGCTTCCCACAATCCTCATGGGGGGTTGACGATGACCTTCCGGCTGCCTGCCTATGGAGCGTGACCCAGTCTGGGAGACATGTGGGTAGGCCCCGGGATGTCCTCGTCGCGATCCGGACGGATTGCTCCTGCGGATTACCCGGAGCCTACCCACATGCCTCCCAGACTGGGTCAGAGCCCCAAGACAGGAAGTCGGAAGGTCATCTTCAACCCGCTTCTGAGGGCAGGGGGATTGGGTTTGGCAAATGCACCATTAGCTCGGTGGGCGGAAGGGCCTGCATGCAGACGCGGCTTAGG
>DAOWLV010000105.1 GCA_030643455.1 Candidatus Krumholzibacteriia bacterium
CAAGACAGCTGGGAGGCAGCAACAAGGCGGAAAACCTGGTGACCCTCTGCGCTACCTGCCACCGGTTGTGGCATGAAAAGGGAGGCGGTACCCAATTCAGGCGAACCGCTTGATGGCGGGTCGTCATCACACCAAGATTGACCCAAGCTGAAATACCCCGAGGGCGGCCAAGGCCACGGACGAAGCCAACAAAAGCCCGCGCCTGCCCTTTGGGCCAAGAAACGAGGTCGTGCCGAGCAGGAGAATGAACAAGGCCAGACTCAGCACCATCGTGACGTAAAACGCGGCGAGAAGGGCCACCGCGTTGACCGGAGCCAGTTGCCAAGCTTCGAGGACCAGCGGTCCCAGGATGAGGCTCCAGCCGAGGTATGGGCCCGGGTTCACCAGATTGACCGCGACCGCCTGGAAAAGAGTGCGGGGAGCCGAGTGGGTCCCGATTGGGGCGCCGCCCTGGCCGCGCCGCCATTCCAGAAACGTCCTGGCCGCGAAATACAACAGGAGAATACCGCCTGCGGCCTTGAGAAAGCCCTCGAATCCCTCAGGCAGGCGGTGAAGGACCAGCAGAATCAGGACCGCGATCGGTCCATCGCTGATCAGCGGAGCCAATGAAGCCGGCAATGTTCGTCTCCAGCCGCTGGAAGCCACCCGGGACAGGTAAAACGCCTGCAGTGGGCCGGGCTGAACCGCCGCCGCGAAGGCGAATCCGCTTCCGATCAGGATATATTTCAGCATCACATCCCCAGCCTACGCCCTTCCCTCAACATCCCCACGGCCTTGGCCGCCCGGCGCTCCCGCGTTTCCGGTTTTTTGGCCTCGGCGATCCAGTTGATGTAGTACTTGCGCTGGGTGGGCGTCAGGCGATCGAAGGCCGCCCCAGCCTTCGAATCATCAGCCAGTGCCTGCTCCAACTCCTGCGACATGGGCCGATCCACCCGGTTTTCCAGCGCCCTGTCCCATTCCCCGTTCGACCGGGCTACCTCGATCTTTGTCAGGCCCGCTGCTGTCATGGAGCCCGAAGCGATGAGCCTTTCGGCCCGTGCACGGTTATGACTGGACCAGTTGCTGCGCGCTCTTCGCGGCACGAATATCTGGGCATAGCGCTGATTGTCCAGGCGCCGCACCGTGCTGTCGATCCACCCGAAGCAAAGGGCCTCTTCCACCGCGTCGTCATAGGCGATGCGCGCGATTCCGGTGTGTTTCTTGTAATAGATCAACCACACGCCGGGGCAGTCGGCGTGATTTTCGGCCAGCCAGTCTCGCCAAGTGTGCCGCTCGCTGGGGTAAATTTCCTGAAGTTTTTCCAAAACCTCTCCCGTGTGTCATATTCAGGCCCTGTGATACAATACCGCCTCGGTGCCCGGCAATGACATCCATTCCCAACCGCCCAACCCGCAGGGG
The DNA here is from genome assembly GCA_030643455.1 of Candidatus Krumholzibacteriia bacterium. Classification (GTDB taxonomy): domain Bacteria; phylum Krumholzibacteriota; class Krumholzibacteriia; order LZORAL124-64-63; family LZORAL124-64-63; genus JAGLCY01. The sequence goes on from DAOWLV010000105.1 coordinate 1,399, forward strand.
AATTCATGCTGACTGGAAAATCGCGCTTTTTCGGCCTGGTCCTGGTCCTGGTGGCGCTGTGCCTGATCGCCTGCGTGCCCAAGAGCGATCAGGTTTCCATCGATCGTGCCACCCTGATCGGCCGCGCCGTGTTGCCGGCCGATACCTTTCAGCCCGGAACCCCGCCGGTGGGCATCAAGCTCGATCCGGAAATCAACGGACGCGAGCTACCTTTCGGCGCAACCCCTGTACAGGGTTTCAGTTCGCTGATCATAAGGGATGGCGACCGGTATGTCGCCCTGCAGGACAACGGTTTTGGGACCATGGCCAACAGCCCCGACTATCCCCTGGGCTGGTTCCACCTTCACCTGGATCTCGACAAGCCCGAACCAGGGGGCGGAAAAATAGAGGTGCTGGATTACGTCACCTGGTCGGATCCCACCAGGAAAATCCCGTTTGCGATCATCTTGGCCGACAGCGCCGGGCGTCCCCTGACCGGTGCGGACTTCGATCCCGAGTCCTTCGTGCGCATGAACGATGGTTCGTTCTGGGTAGGCGAAGAATTCGGACCGTCCCTGGTGCACGTCGGGCCCGACGGGATCATCCTCGAAAAACCCGTTCCGATTCCCGTGGTTTCACCCCTTCGCCGATATTCCCGGGGTTCGCCGGTTCTGCGCACACCCGACCATGCGGACCTGCGTTTCCTGCGCAAGGAACAAACACGCCTGGATCTGGCCAATCTGCCGCGCAGTGGCGGCATCGAAGGTCTGGCGCGCACCCCCGCCGGCGACCTGCTTTACGCGGCGGTGGAAAAGCCCATGGTCGACGATCCCGAACGCACACGGCGGATAATCCTAGAATTCGATCCTGCCCGCCACGGTTTCACGGGGAATTTCTGGCTCTATCGCGCCGACCGCGAGGACATTTCCCTGGCCTCTCTCGAGGCCTTCAGCGAACGCGTGTTTCTCGTGCTCGAACGTGACACCGCCGAGGGGCTGGAAGCCGAGATCAAGCGTGTCTACCGCATCGATCTGGATGAGCTCGATGGCGGGGGGGACCTGGAAAAGAGGCTGGTCTGCGACCTGATGGACATCGACGATTCCCGCGGCCTCACCCGCGCCGAAAAGGGTGCCATCGGGCTGGGCCCCAGCTACACCTTTCCCTATGTCACGCCCGAGTGCCTGGCCGTCATCGACGACCGCACCCTGCTGGTAGCGAACGACAACAACTATCCCATGAGCGTCGGCCGACGGCCGCCCGACACTCCCGACGACAACGAATTCATCCTGCTCCGCCTTTCCCGCTCGCTGGCCGGCGGCGATTGACAGCCCGTGGATACGCGCACACGCAATCATCTGCTGTTGTCGCTGCTGTTGTTCTCGGCCGCGGTGCGGGTATTTTTCTATGTCCAGCTGAGCGGCACCGACCTGGCGACCGTTCCCCTGCTCGATAGCGAAACCTACCACGACTGGGCCGCCCGACTTGTCGCCGGCGACTGGGGCTGGAACGAGACCTACTGGATGGGCCCGCTCTACCCCCACTTCCTGGCCCTCGTCTACCTGGGTTTCGGCGTGGGTGGGCAAGAGATCCTGCTCATCCAGCTGGGGCTGTCGCTGCTGAACGTGTGGCTGGTGTTCCGGTTCGCCCGGAATCTTCTTCCCGATCTTCCGGAACAGGATGATTGGGTCGCCCTGCTGGCTGCGGCCCTGTACGCCTTCTATGGCGCTCCGGTTTTTTATGCCGGCAACCTGCTGATGGCCACACTGGTTACGACCCTCTACCTGGTGACGGGTTTGCAGACCATCCGGGCGGTGAACAATCCCTCGCTGAAGAACTGGCTGATCCTCGGGGTGGTGACCGGCTTGACGGGTCTGGCCCGGGGCAACGTGCTGCTCCTGCTGGCGGGGTTGCCGGTTCTGTTGTGGAAGACTGCGCCCGGCTCGGCGTACCGCTGGAAAAACACTGCGGCATTGATCCTCGGCGGCGTGCTGATGCTGGCGCCGGTGACCCTGCGCAACCTGATCGTCGCCGATGACTTCGTGCTGCTTACCAGCAACGGAGGGGTGAACCTGCTGATTGGCCAGCAGCACGACTACAAGGGCATCTTCGCGCCGGTGATGGAAGAGGCCCAGGCCGAGTTCGATCCCTCCATGGAGACCACCCTCGAACGCGAGCTGGGGCGCGACCTGAAGGGGTCCGAGGTTTCCCGCATCCTCACCCAGAGGGCCTGGAGGAATTTCCGCGACAATCTGGGCGCCATGCCGCTGCATTACGCGCGCAAGGCCTACCGATTCTGGAACGGGTACGAGCTGCCGCAGATCGTCAGTTACGACTACTGGAAGACGCAGTTTTCCGCCCTGTGGGTATTGCCCGTGCCGTTCGTGTTGTTGTCGGCGTTGGGGCTGCTGGGATTCCGGTTTCTGCCGACCCCCTCTCGCTGGATCATGCTCGTATTGGTCGGAGCCTATTTCCTGAGCCTGTTACCGTTTTTCCCCACTTCGCGCTACCGGCAGCCCATCGTCCCGCTGCTGGCGGTGAACGCGGCGGTATTTGTCCTGGCCATGGTCAGGGGCCGGGCCAACCGTGGGATCTGGCTGTCGGCAGCTGTCGTGCTGATCCTGGTGCTGTTGCCCCGCTGGGCTTCTCTCGACCGGGCCGAGGTCCTGTGGCAGGTGCACCTGCACGAGGCATCGCGGGCCAGCAAGCGCGGCGATCTGACCAGAACCCTGGCCAAGGGACGGCAGGCCGAACAGGCCCGGCCCGGCCTGGCCGACACGCCTTTCCATCTTTCACTGTACCTGGAGGATCTCGAGGCCCACGAAGAGGCCCTGGCCGCGCTGGACCTGGCCCGGGTCCGCCGTCCCGACAGCCGCCTGATCCCCTACCGCATGGGCCGCAACCACGAGCAGATGGAGCAGTACAACGAGGCCCTGGCCGCCTACGAACGCGCCTCGTTCCTGGATCCCGACTGGGCCTACCCTTACTTGCGGGGCGGTCTGGTGATGAACCGACAGGGCCGTCTGGTGAGGGCCCTGGACCTCATGGAAAAAGCCTACGAACGCAGTCCGGGCAATTTCCGGGTGCGGTCCAACCTGGCCTCGCTCTACGCCGAGAACGGTCGGCCGGACCGTGCGGTGGCCATTCTTCAGGATTTGACCCGCGATTATCCGCATTACGTGAACGGCTGGTTCAACCTGGCCCTGGCCAGCCACCAGGCCGGAAAACAGGCCGAAGCGGTGGCGGCCCTGGACCAGGCTGAGGCCCTTAAGGGGGCGACCGAAAACCAGAAAAACCAGATCGAAAAACTGAAACGAATTCTTGAAGCATCTGTCGCGGAATGATAGATTCCGGCCTGAAATCGTCCACAAATACGGTTGATCCCAAGGAGGAATGATCCAATGAAAAGAATTCTCGCTACAGCCACCGTCATCCTGGCCCTGGGGTTCATTCTGCCGTCTTTCGCCCTGGCGGATGGCCCGATCAACCTGAGCCTGTTCGCTCCGATCCAGATCGTCAAGGAAGACCAGGCGGTCACGGCCTTCCGGTTCAGTCTGATCTACGGTGTCAACACCGACCTGACGGGCCTTGACCTGAGTCTGGTTGGCGTCAACAAGGGCAGCGTCACGGGCGTCCAGTTTGCTGCCGTCGGTTTGGTGGATGGGAGTTTCACTGGCTGGCAGAACGGTATTGGTTGCATCACCAAGGGTAAGTTCACCGGTTACCAGAGCGGCTGGGTCTACAACAGTGTCGGCAGCGGCTCAGGTTTCCAGATGGGGTTTTTCAACAAGGCCGGCGAGTTCAGCGGTTTCCAGCTGGGTCTGTTGAACATTGTCGATTCCATGACAAGTGGCCTGCAGATCGGTATCATCAACATCATCAACAACAAGGATAAGCTGAAGCTCTTCCCGATCGTCAACTGGAAGTTCTAGCCGAAACATCCGAACGCAGAAACGCCGGACCCATCATGGGTCCGGCGTTTCTTTTGGTAAACCGCGCAGCTAGTACGCCATTTTGAGGATCCTGCCGACATTGGGATCAGGGCCGGGTTCCTTGAGGTGGATCGATTGATTGAACCCGTTCATCTGGTGATCGAGCCTGGGTAGGTAGATCGACCAGGCGTTGATCGCCTCACCGATCATGGCTCCCATCACCACGGCCTTGCGGCCTTCCTCCAGGGAGCCCTCGACGTCGCCGTCCACGCTGATCACGCAGCCCTGGTGGAGATACAGGGGAGTCTCCCCGATCTTCCAGCCGGAATGGGGGCTCAGGGACAGCACACCACTCATGAAGTGCATGGTGGGGAGTTTTTCGAAGCGGCGCGGCTTCTTCATCTCTTCGGGCATTTCCGTCCGGGAATCCTTGGGGGGTTCCTTGATACGGCCCGCTTCCGCCTCGCTCGCGACCATGGCGGTCAGCGATATGCCCAGGCAGATCATCGCCAGTTTGAGGTTCTTCATTATCTCTATCCTCTCGTGTCCGGTCCCGCTGCCGGGAACTTGCTGGTTTCTGTTGATGACCGCCTATTGCGGCTGCACTACGTGGTCGAAGTTCTCCTGCCAGGAACGAATGCGCAGCTGCTGGATGATCGCCGCGATCCGCTCGACGTTGATGCTGGCGTCACTCGACTGGACCACCACGTTTCCTTCGGTAAGGTCGACCACCGGATACGAAGCGATGCCCTGGCCGATATTGACCGAACGGTCTTCCTCGTTCTCCATGAAATCCACGTCGGGGATGCCACCGTCGTCGTACCGCATCTGGTACAGCCACGAGACACCACCCGCCACGCAGGGGTCGTCCGACGGCGCGAAGGAGGTGAAGATCACCGTTTCGGCAATGATCACGGCCTGCTTGGTGACTCTTTCGGCATCGTCGTTCCACAGATCGACGTACCAGCCGCTGTTGCCTGAAATGTCGCCGATGCTGTCGGTCTGGTCGGCCAGATCGCCCATGGTGGACGTGGAGCCGTCATGGTGATCGAATATGCAGATGAACGAGTTCTGCCCGTCGCTCGTCATGTCGGGAACTTCGATGTATGTACCCGTTCCGAAGTAGACATAAACGGCACCGTTCTCTCCGAAGGCCACCACCGGATCCGCCTGGATCTCCTGGGAACCCTCGAACATCGTGGACTTGTCCCAGTTTGCGGGGTTGGAGCTACCATCCATGTCGAACCTGTACAGGTTGCCAAGCATGTCGGCCACATAGACCAGGTCGGTCTGGCCATCCAGGTTGAGGTCCACCACCGCGGGCCGACTGGCCTTGTTGCGCAAGGCGGAAAGGTCGCTGCTCAACGGGACTTCACCCAGCAGGTTACCCGTGGAGAGATCAAAGGCGTACAGGAATGCCTCCATGTTGGTGACGTCCAGGCCGCTGCCCACCAGGGCCATCGGCGTACCGGCGACGGAAACCACTTCCACCTCGGAATGATTTTTCATCCCGTTGGGCAGATCAGCCTGCCACAGAACGGAAGGGGAATCCGGGAGTGTGATGTCCAGGGCAAAGATGCTCGAACTGCCAGCGCCGCCACCGGCAACCATCACCGTTTTCCAGACGCCGCCGATCATCACATCCTTCACGGTCACGGTCTGGTCGCAGGAATACCTGTGACAGTAGAATGAATCGGCCATGGCCGAGAACTTCGGCAACGCGAATTCCGGTATGAAGGCCCAGCGTTCGTCACCTGTATCGGCGTCGAAACCGTGGACCATGCCGTCGTTGGCGCCCACGTAGACCAGCCTGCGGCGGTTTTCATGAGCCAGGCGGAAGTCCTCGTAGCTTTCAACGAGGGAAAACTGGGCCGGTGCCCCGACCACTACCGGCGTGGAGTGGATGATGTCACCCAGGATCCAATCCCTGTGTTCGCGATAGCCGTCGACGTTGTTCCCCCGCCCCCAGTGGATCAAGGCTGCCGCCTCGGTGTCATCCGCCGCGCCCATTGCATCCCTCAGGGTTGCGGCGTTCCCGGTCGTGAAGGTCAACTCGTTCCCGTCCAGGGCCGTGATAAGTTTCCTGGTGGACGGATTACGGAGACGCAGGACATCCCCGGCCTCCCACACCGACGGATCGCCGTCATGATAGGGCAGTGCGTAACTTTCGAGGAAACCGTCCCAGTCAATGGGCATGAACTTGCCTCGATACAGACGATCGTCGGTGCCACGTTCGGTGGAAACCACGGCCACCGCGCTACCGGCGGAGATGCGGCGCAGAATGTCCTGCAGCGCGTATTCGATGCTGGTGAACAGTTCCACAGCGTTTTCGGCCAGGAAAAACAGGCCCTGACCATTTTCGGCCGTGTCACGCAGGACCTGGGCGTCCTGGTTGAAACCAACCACGTAGGTGTAGGCATACTGGTCGCCGTCGACGTATTTGTTGATGTCCTCGTTGGCCAGCCACCAGGCCACGTCATCCATGTAATCGCTGCAATTCGCACCATTGCCGTAGGGCACACCCATGGTATCGCAGTCGCTCGGGTCATTGCCGTCATTGTCGGCGTCGCGCAGGTAAGGGCTCACGTCGATGTCCTGGGTCGGCTGTCCATCGGTGACCACCAGAATGAAGTTGTACCCGCAGGAACTCTCGATGGGTGACTTGTTCTTGTCCCCAAAGTAGTCCAGGATGGTCTCCAGGGACTCGCCCAAAGGGGTCCAGGTATTGGCGGTGATACCGGCGATTTGCGCTCGCAGGGAGGTGTGGTTCACACCGCAATTTCCGATGATGTTGCCGCCATCGGAGTTGGGCTGAAACACCGTCAGGCCCATGTCCAGCTGTTCCGAACGATCGATGATCTGATCCAGCACGGCCTTCAGCACCTGGATCCGGGTGACCTGGGGATTGGTTGCGCGCTGGACGTCGTTGGCATGGTAGAAAAGCCAATTCAGGTAGTTTCCCTGGTACCTGCCGTCTTCCCCGTTTTCCGAGAGCACCAGAGGGACAAGGGGCAATGGTGGCCAGGCCCCGTTGAAACTACTGGGGGAATAATCACGGGTCTTTGCCGTATAGTAGTCCGAAAGGGTATTGAACGTCCCATCCCATATAATACCGGGATCGTAGTCGTCATGGTAGATGGCCGCGTTCATCGATCCCGAGTTGTCGGCCAGGATCATGACGTTGGCGCCACCGCTGTTCTGTTGAACGAACAGGGGGACCTCGCATTCGGCCTCGACGACGGCCGCTGTGGCAGTCGGCACGACCAGGATCACGCCCAACAGCAGAGCTGCGGCCGCGGTCCAGAGTTTTTCGTTTCCGTGTATCAGCATGATCGTTTCTCCTGCCTCACTGGCCTGCCGGAAAATCGGCCTGCCATGTTAAACCCCCTGATCGGCTCAATAGCCTTCCTTGAAAAGACGGCTGACCACCAGCTCCACGCCGCTATCACCCTTGAGAGAAGCGTTCCCGCGGGAATTGACCCGGTAGTCGTAATCCAGATAGTCCATGCCCCAGCCCGGCTTGGGCCGTTTCTGGAGGAAAAAGGCGGAATAGTCGTAGGATTGGGATCCCTGCAGACCGGTGTTTCC
>DAOWLV010000440.1 GCA_030643455.1 Candidatus Krumholzibacteriia bacterium
CAAAATTCGGAAATGCCATGACCGCCAGATTCTTGTTCGCCGCCTTCGTTCTGCTGCCCGCCCTGATGGGAGTCGCCGCCGCCCAGGTCACGTCCGACCGCATCGAGATCCTGACCGACGATCACGGATATTTTCCCTGCATGGACTGCCATGGGGACCAGGAATCCGTGGCCACGCCGCGCATCCTGGAAGAGGAACACGCCGAACCCCTGGAATGGGAAGACGCCGAGGGCGTCACCTACCTGGTGCCTTTCGGCGATCTGGTGCCCATCTCGGATCTTCTGGGCACGAGCGGCCGCACGGACATGGTCGGTAAAAACCTGGTCCGCATCGGGATCCGCGTGCAGATTGAATCTTACATGGAAAACAACGGACTGGCTCCTGAAGACTCGGTCTGGACGGTAGTGCACGGCGGCGGCAATCTGTGGTGCCTGGATTGCCACGCCAGTGAGGACTACGACAAGCTGGTCCGGTTGAACGGTGAGCTTTTGACCTTCAATGAGAGCCATCTGTTGTGCGGTGAATGTCACGGACCGAAGCTGCGTGACTGGGACAAGGGAATCCATGGTTCGACCACCGGATACTGGGACATACCCCGCGGAGACGAAGACGCCACCGTCCGTAAGTTGTGTATCGAATGCCACTTGTCACATAGCCCCGCCTTCCCTGCCATGATGCCCCTGGCGGGCCCGATCACTCGCGTGGATGGGCCGGGCGCCAAACACACCGTCGATTCCGGCGAGCCGGACCACGAGGAGGGCTCGCATTGAGCAAGAAGGTCCGCATCAAGGAAGGCGAGGTCAGCCGCCGCAGCTTCGTGAAGCTTCTTTCGGCGATCACCGCCGGCGCGATCGCCATGCCCGACAAATCGGAGGCCTTCAACCTCGACGAGTTCCTGCAGAAGCATTTCCACCAGATGAGCGACGAGGAAATGCAGCGCACCCTCGAACGCCTGACGCGCCAGTACAACGAAAAGTATGACCGCGAGGATTTTTCAGTGGTCGCCGACGGTCCCCAGCAGGGCGTGAAGTTCGCCTACGCGCTGAATCTTTCCAAGTGCATCGGCTGCCGAAAGTGTGTGCACGCCTGCGTCGAGGAAAACAACCAGCACCGGGGGACCGAAGAACGCGGCGACCAGGTCGAGTACATCCGAGTATTGGAGATGGAAAAGGGATCGCTGGATGTTGAAAAGTCGGTGCACGATTACGATCACGAAGTGCCGGCCGAAGGCAAATACTACATGCCAGTGCAGTGCCATCACTGTAACGACGCCCCCTGCGTGAAGGCCTGCCCGGTGGAAGCGACCTGGCAGGAACCCGACGGCATCGTGGTCGTGGACTACAACTGGTGCATCGGTTGCCGCTACTGTGCCGCGGCATGTCCCTACTGGGCGCGCAAGTTCAACTGGATCGAGCCCCGCCTTCCGACCGAGGAGATCAATCCCGACACCCACTACCTGGGCAACCGCCCGCGTTACAAGGGCGTGATGGAGAAGTGCACCTTCTGCATCAACCGGGTGCGCAAGGGCCTGAATCCGGCCTGCCACGACATCTGTCCCACGGGCAGCCGCAAGTTCGGCAACCTGCTGGATCCGGACAGCGTGATCCGCACGATCATCGACACCAAACGCATCTTCATATTGAAGGAGGAGGTGGGGACCGATCCAAGCTTCTACTACTTCTTCGATTGAGCAATCCCCGGGCGGGCTGGGCTCCTATATCACTTTTGTCCTGCATTCGGTGCGAGGCATGTTCACCGGCGGTCGGCGATATTACCTGTGGCTGGCCTTCTTGTCCGTGATGATTGTAATGGGCGTCTTCGCCTATTACCGGCAGGCGGTGCACGGCCTGGGTGTGTCGGGCATGACCGACCAGGTGTCATGGGGCCTGTACATCGCCAACTTCACCTTCCTGGTGGGTGTGGCCGCGGCCGCGGTGATGATGGTGATCCCCGGCTACCTGTACCACAACAAGGAAGTGAAGGGCGGAGTGCTGCTGGGCGAGATGGTGGCCATCGGGGCCATCGTCATGTGCCTGCTGTTCGTGGTGGCGGATCTGGGGCGCCCGGACCGCATGTGGCACATGATCCCGCCCTTCGGCAAGTTCAACTTCCCGATGTCGATGCTGGCCTGGGATGTTCTGGTTCTGAACGGCTATCTGCTGCTGAACCTGCATGTGCCCGGTTACCTGCTCTACAAACGGTACCGTGGCGAAGAACCCGCCAAGTGGATGTACCTGCCTTTTGTCTACATTTCCATAGTGTGGGCCATCAGCATCCACACCGTGACGGCGTTCCTGTACACCGGTCTGGCCGGGCGGCCCTTCTGGAACGCGGCCATCCTGGCGCCCCGGTTCATCGCCAGCGCGTTTTGCGCGGGACCGGCCTTCATCATCCTGGTCTTGGAAATCGTCAAGGGATGGACCCGGTTCCCCATGGGAGACCGGGTGATCAGCTTCCTGCGCATGGTGGTCCTGATTGCCGGCCTGATCAACGTGTTCCTGCTGATCTCGGAACTGTTCACCGAGTTCTACGCCGACAGCGCCCACGTGGCCAGCGCGCGCTACCTGTTCTTCGGACTGCACGGGCACAACGTGCTGGTGCCCTGGATCTGGGCCTCGATCATCATGAACGTACTGGCCCTGCTGGCCCTGGTATCGCGGAAGTTCGAAAGCCGTGGGGTCGTTGTGCGCAACATTCCCCTGCTGATGCTGATTGTCGCGATCTGGATCGAAAAGGGCATGGGGCTGGTGTTTCCCGGCTTCATCCCGACCCCGCTGGGTGAGATCGTTGAGTACATGCCGTCGGCCAACGAGGTGATGGTGACGCTGGGAATCTGGGGAGTCGGCCTGTTCATC
>DAOWLV010000380.1 GCA_030643455.1 Candidatus Krumholzibacteriia bacterium
GAGAGGTACTGGCACATCGATTCTTCATCGTCAACGACCAGGATCTTGCCCAGGGCCATTGAAATCTCCTTGTTGCTGGAGGCATGTCGCAGTTGTTGAATGAATATCGTCAGGGGGACGGACCGCTTTAACGCGAAATGCAAAAAAGTGGGGTTCTTTCCCAAAAAAGTGCCATCCCTGCACGGATGGCTGATCATTCCTCATTGCAATGTGCATTGATGGTGGGGAAAATTCTGCACCTTCAGCCGACCGGCAATGGATCATTCACCGTTTCCAGCAGTTGCCGATCCAGGGGCCAGCGGACCCGGAAAATGGCCCCCTGGCCCGGGTTGTCCTCGGCCCGGACATTTCCGCCATGGGCGCTGGCGATCCGTGCGACGATGGAAAGGCCCAGGCCGGTCCCTTCGTCCTTCGTGGTCTTGAAGGGCGAAAACAGGTGTTCACGAATGTCCGGATCGATGCCGGGCCCGTTGTCGGTGACCACAAGTTCGAAATTTTCGCCGCCGCCGACCAGGTTGAGCCCGATACGCAGATCACCTTCGTAGGCCATGGCCTGACAGGCGTTGATGGCCAGATTCAAAGTCATCTGGGTCAGCTGGCCGGGGTCCGCCACGATCATCATGTCCGGCGGTTCGACTTCGCAAACGACCCTGACCCGGCCGTCCTTGGCAGCGACGTGCTGGCGGATCTGGAGGGAAATCTGGTCGCGGAACTCCTGCCCATTGAAGCTCGACTTGGTTGCCGCCGGCATCCTGGAATAGGCCAGAAAATCGTTGATGATGGTGTTGACCCGGGCGCTCTCCTTGAGCACGAGCCCGAGCAGCTGGTTTTGATAGCCCTCCAGCTCCAGTTCGCCCGCCAGGATCTCGACGCTGCCGCGGATGCTGGCCAGCGGGTTGCGGATTTCGTGGGCGATGCCCGCCGCCAGCTCCCCAATGGCCGCCAGGCGATCGGACTCCCGGATCCGGGCACTCATCTCCTTTTCCCTGGTCAGGTCCGTGAAGATCGTGATGGCCCCGATGATCCTGCCGCCGGGCGTTGTGACATGGTTGACATTCAGCCCCAGAGGCATCCGCACGCCCCCCCGGTGGATGTGGATCTCGCCCCGGGACACAACCTCTGCTCCCGAAGCCACCGGCAGGATGATGTCTGTCAATTCCTGCATACCCTCGGCCATCACCCCTCGGATGTCCTGTTTCAGGAGCTTGGCGGGGTCGAGCTGGAGAATCCGGCAAGCGGATGGATTGACCCGGGTGATCACGCCCTTGCGGTTGACGGTTATCAAGCCGCTTTGGATGTTGTCCAGAATGTTGCGCACTTCCCAACGGGCCTTTTGCGCCAGGAAATGGCTGTGGGTCTGCTCCTGCCTTCTTTCCGCCAGCCGCCGGGCCAGACCGCCACTGATCATTCCGGTCACCAGGAAAACCGCCATGTGCAGGGCGGTGACGAAAACCGGCCATCCCTGCAGGTAATCCAGGGAGGCCGCCTGACCTGTCAACAGCCAACCGATGGCCAGACCGAAGTGGCCGCCGCCGACCAGGATGGCCGAGGTTCCGGCGATGGCCATGGACCAGCGGGCATCCCGGTAATAGGCTCCCAGCATGATCGGCACCATGAACATCAGAGGGAATGCGGAAAAGGGCCCCCCGGAGAAGTGGACCAGCAGACCGATGCACAGTGTGTCGGAACCCAGCTGGATCGACAGCAGCAGATGGCGGGGTGCTCCGGCAAGGTAGGCGGCCCAGCAGACGGTGATGGTCGTGTAGAGCAAACCAAGGGAACCAAGCAGCCCCGGGGTCGAGACGCCCTGGGAGCCGAAATAGTGCACAAAGAGAGAGGAAATCGTGAGAAAGGCGGCCAGAAACAGCCGCCAGATCAAGAGTCGCGCATTCGGGTCACGGCTGCCGGGTCCGGAAGTGTTTTTCGGGACCCGGCTGCCACTATTCGATTCGGACAATCCTGTCACCCCACGACGTCGGCCATCTTGAACATCGGCAGGTACATGGCGATGAGCATGCCACCGACCATTGTGCCCATGACAACGATCATAATCGGTTCGATGGCGGCCGTCAGCGACTCGACCGCCGAGTCGACCTCGTCGTCATAGAAGTCGGCAATCTTGGACAGCATCTCGTCCAGGGCTCCGGTCTGTTCACCGATGCCGATCATCTGCACCACCATGGGCGGGAATACGCCGCTTTCCTTCAGCGGCGCCGCAATGGTATCACCCTGGGCAATACTCTTGGCCGTCGCGTCGATGGCCTCCTGGATCACCCGGTTGCCCGCCGTACGGGACGTGATTTCCAGGCCCTGCAGGATGGGCACGCCGGAAGAGATCAGGGTGCCCAGGGTACGGGTGAAGCGGGCGACGCCGGATTTCAGCAGGACATTTCCGATGATGGGGATCTTGAGGCCCAGCCGATCGGTGACGCGTTGGCCGCTCACCGTGGAGCGGTACTTTTTAAAGGACCAGGTGGAAATTATGCTACCCCCCAGAAGGGCCCACCAATAGCCCCTGATGAACACGGAAATACCCATGACGATCCTGGTCGGCGCCGGCAGGGTGCCTCCGAAATCGGAGAACATCTTGGCAAAGACCGGGATCACGAACATCAGCATGAAGATGCAGGCGCCGCCGGCCACCGTCAGCACGATGATCGGATAGGTCATGGCGCCCTTCACCTTGCGTTGCAGGGCATCCGCTTTTTCCAGGAAAATTGACAGACGGCTGAGGATGACGTCAAGGATACCGCCGGCCTCACCGGCCGCTATCATGTTGACGTACAGGTCGGAAAAGATCTTGGGATGCTTTTCCAGGGCCTCTGCCAGGGTCGAGCCACCCTCCACGTCGGCGGTGACCTTGAGGACGACCGTCTTGAAGTGTGGCTTATCCAGCTGCCTGCCCAGTACGTCCAGGCACTGAACCAGGGGCAGGCCGGCGTTGACCATGGTGGCGAACTGCCGGGTGAAAACCGAAAGGTCCTTGACCGAAACTCCCTTTTTCTCCAGGAATTTGATCTGGATGTCCTTGGGCTTCTTCTTGATCGAAGTGATCACGATCCGGCGTTTGCGCAGATAGTCACTTACTTCTGCCTTGTCGGTCGCTTCGTATTCACCAGTCAGGGTCTCACCCTTGGCTGTTTTCCCTTTCCAGAGATATGTCGTTGCGCTCACGGGATTCCTCCCCTTCCTCAGGTTGGCATGCCGACGGGTTCACCGAGCATTCCCAATAGTTCCTGGGCATCGGTCGTCCGGCCCAGGGCTTCTTCCAAAGTGATCCATTTGTTCAGCACCGCCTGGTGCAGAGATTGATTCATGGTCTGCATGCCGTATTTCTGGCCTGCCTGCATCAAACCGTAGATCTGGTGTGTCTTGTCGTCGCGAATCATCGCCTTGATACCAGGGGTACAGACCATGATCTCCATGGCCATCACCCGGCCGCCGCCGCGTGCCCTCGGAATGAGCTGCTGGGTAAGCACCCCGCTC
>DAOWLV010000027.1 GCA_030643455.1 Candidatus Krumholzibacteriia bacterium
GGCAGGGCGCGGCTTCGGTTGTTCGGGTCCATGATGTGAAGGAATCTGTGCAGTTTTTCGAGGTATTGAAGGCCGCGTGCGCCCTTTGACAAACCTTGAGGTTGAGCAACTCCCTCCGCGGTGCTAGTTTGGTCCATCATGTGGAATAGCATCTCCAACAGCCCGATCATAGACATCCTCGATATCCTTATCGTGGCCTATCTGCTGTACCGCCTGATCGTGTTCATCAAGGACACACGGGTGATCCAGATGTTCGTAGGCCTGGGCCTTCTGCTGCTGCTTTCATTCCTGGCCAGCAGTCTGGGCATGATCGTGGTCGGCCGCATCATCGGCACCCTGCAGACCGTATGGGTTATCGCCTTCATCATCATCTTCCAGCCCGAGTTGCGCTCGGCCCTGGCCAACCTCGGGCTGCGCCGTGGCTTCGGATTGTTCGGCACGGAGGTTGAAATCCCCAAGGAGCAGGAAATCCTGGCTGCGGTGACCCGCTGCGCCAAGCGCGGACTGGGGGCCCTGATCGTCATCGAACGTGAAGTCCGGCTGAATAACTGGATCAAGAAAGGCGTGCGGCTGGACGCGGAGATTACCGCCGCCACCATCGAATCCATCTTCACCGTACCCGGCCCCCTGCATGACGGCGCGGTGATCATCAGCCAGGATAAGATTGCCGCCGCCGCGGTCATCCTGCCCATCACCGAAAGGGAAGAACTGGGCTACATCCTGGGCACACGCCACAGGGCAGCCATCGGCATCAGCGAGCAGTCGGACGCCATCGTGATCGTCGTCTCGGAAGAGACCCGGGCCATCAGCCTGGTATTCGAAGGCGACATCCGCCGCGGCCTTTCCCTCGATGACCTGACCACCGAACTGGAGCGGGTCTACCGGCGAAAGTCGGGATCCGGAAAGAAAAAAACCCCCGACAGGAAAACCCCGGACAAGCAGGCTTCCGATAATCCCCCCGAGGTTCCGGGCGAAACCACCGCCTGACCCGACAGCCTGACTACCCCCTATTTCTGCGTGCGCTGGATCAAGGCGAGGTCTGCCAGGACCAGGGCAGCCATGGCTTCGACGATGGGCACCGCACGGGGCAACACGCAGGGGTCATGGCGCCCGCGTGTCTCGAGCTTGGCCTGCTCACCCGAATAATCGGCGGTCTGCTGGGCGATCCCGATGGTAGCCACCGGTTTGAAGGCTACCCGGAACAGGACGGGCTCCCCGTTGCTGATTCCTCCCTGCACCCCACCGCTACGGTTGGTCACGGTACCCAGGCCATTCTGTTTCTGAACGAACGGATCGTTGTGGTCGGATCCGCGCATCGAGGTTCCCGCAAACCCGGAGCCTATCTCGAAACCCTTGGCCGCGGGAATCGACAACATCCCCCGGGCCAGCAAGGCTTCCATCTTGTCGAACACGGGCTCTCCCCAACCGGCGGGCACACCGCGGCACACGCAGGATATGATTCCACCGACGGAATCCATTTCCTGCCTGGCCGTCCGGACCACATCGCCCATTGTCGCGGCCAAAGCCTGGTCGGGGCAGCGGATTTCCGTGGCATCCACCTGCTGGCGCGTTACGGTCAGATCATCCACTTCCGCGGGACCCTCTTCCCCCACCTCGTCAACCCAGGCCACGATCTCGACGCCGTATTCCTTGGCTAACCACTTCTGGGCCACGGCGCCACCGGCCACCCTGGCCCAGGTTTCCCGGGCGCTGGCCCGGCCTCCCCCGCTGGAAGGCAGAATCCCATACTTCTCGAGGGTGGTGAAATCGGCGTGGGAGGGCCGGGGAATCTCCCTGGTGCCCGTGTAATCCTCCGGCCTGTGATCCCGGTTGTGCACCATCATGGCGATCGGACTGCCGAGGGTCAGGCCATTTTCAATACCCGAAAGTATTTCCACCCGGTCCTTTTCATTCCGGTCCGATGACAGCTTTCCCCGACCGGGCCGGCGTCGGTCCAGCTGGGGTTGGATATCCCCGGAGGTCAGTTCCAGACGGGCGGGACAACCATCGACGACAACCCCCATGGCCTTGCCGTGGGACTCCCCGAAGGTCGTGATCCTGAACAATCTTCCGAAGGTGCTGGACATGGCTCTCCGTTTGGTGACCTGTTGGTGACCATAATGTCAGAACCTGGGCCCCATGGCAACGAATGGCCGGAAAATTGGATTTTATTCGGGAATAAAAAGCCGGATGAAGCCGCCGCTGCTTCCCATGCCCGAAAGGCAGCGGCCGCTTCCGTCGCAAACGATGAGTCCTCCCAGCCTCACCGCCATGCATCCGAAGCCTTGCAACCATCCGGCCCAACTCGTGAATGTCCACCCATCTCACCGGCCGATCCTGTATCACTTTGGACGTCAACATCTTGCCAAACATGGGAAATGCCGGGATGGCGGATCACCAAGATGGATTCATCCCGCATCTGTCCCGGTATTCTCAAAAAAGTGTCCCGCTCCGGGGAACCGAAGCGGGACAGTGGCACATTCCGGACGGGACCTATCCCTCCTGGACCTGATCAGAGCTTTTGCAAGGCCCTATCCCTGACCGGTTCCTCGCTGGGCATTTCTGCTTCGGGAGAATCCGACTCACCCAGTATGGCGTTCAGGAAAAGGCCCACGATGTCCGGATCGTAGCGCTGGCCCAGATTGTCCCGCAGGATTCGGGCGGCGGTCTGGGGCGCAATGGGGTCGTGACTGCTGGTGCCGGTCACCATGGATACATAGTTTTCCACCACTGTCACGACTCGAGCGGCCAAGGGGATTTCCCGGCCTTCCAGTCCGCGGGGGAAACCTTCCCCGTTGAAACGTTCGTGATGGCAATGGACCACATCCACAATTGTTTGGGGAAGGTTGAAACCTTCCAGCAGCTTGGCGCCGTCAGCGGGATGGCGGCGGTACACCGGCCACTGGGTGGGATCCATTTCCTCCGGCGGTTTCATCAGACCGTCGTCCTTGTCGATCAGGCCGATGTCCCGCAACAGGCAACCATAGGTGAGACTCCGTTCCTGGTCCGGAGGAAATCCCATGACACGGGCCAGACGGTGGACATGCTCCACGATGGCCTGCGTGAGGTTGTCGTGGCCGAAACATCGTTTTTCCCGCTGGGCCAACAGAAGCCGGACAAGCTGGAGACTGACATCCGCATTGTCGTTGGTATCGTCGAAACGAGCCAACAGCCTGGCGGTCTCGGTGAAGGTCTTGTCGATCCGCTCCGGGATATCATCGCAGGTGAATTCTTCATCGAGGCCCAGAATGGCGGTGCCAAGGAATTCGTCATCCCAGTGCAGGCTCACGACCCAGTCGGCCTGACAATCGGCGAGTTGTTCCTTGATGGAACTGAAGGTGGACGGGATGTTGGCCGCTTCGACAGGGCACTGCATGCTCCGGAAATACTTGCGAATCTTTTTGCCGCTCAGGTCCAGGTTTTCCCAGTGATTGTGATGACCGACCATGACCTGGGGCCGGGTCATCTCCGGACCCAGGAACGCCAGGTGGCGAACCGGCAACACCGGCCAGCTGTGCCGGGCGAACAGCCGCCAGAAATGGGGCCGGTCGTCGGCGTCAGGAAGATTCAGGGCCAGTGTCAGAAGGACCTTGGCAGTGGCATCGTCCTCCGCCGTGGGCATGGACCAGGTTTCCGGGATGGATCCGTAATTGCGATTGCCCTCGGCATCGCCGGCTCCTTCCACAGGTTCCATGGTTGAACCAGACGCCGCATCGGGCGCCTCGTCGTCCAGGTCGGACTTTCCGGCCGAAGATGTGGGCGCACCCTCCCCCCTCTCCAGGACCTGCATCAACAACTCAAGGGCAAAGTGTTCCGCTACGGAATACTCCAGTTCCTCGCCCCCGCGGTTCAGCAGGAGAATGGCTGCCAGCTTGCCCTCGCGATGGACCGGCATGATGATCTGGGGATTGATCTCCTCCAGCAAGCAGATTTCGTCTTCCCCCAGCTCGTCTTCCTGGAGATCCAGCATGGACAGGGGTTCGCCAACCTCCTGGAGCTGCCTGACCAGTGAACAACTGGTAGGTAACTGCCACTCCTGGTCGGGATCCTCCATCATGTCTTCCCGTTCCACCAGGAGATGGGCGTCATCGGCCAGCCCGTGGCTGAAGAGGAGATTCCGCAGGGTCGCCGCGTATTCCGAGTGATCCTTGTATTCATGCCAGCTTCCCAGGGCGCCTACCGCCTCAGACAGGGAAGTGTACTGGTGGTCCTTTCGCCGGCCCAGATGGCTGGCGGGGGACTCGGCAGAGCCGTTGAACTCTTCGAGGACCTCGTTCATGGCACAAACGGCCTCGTCGCTGGTCGCCACGGACTTGTCGCTATCCGGCGTCACGGGTGGATCCCCGGCGGTTTTCCATTCCGGTTCGGGATTTTCCTGTGTCGCATCCGGGGAGGCGGTCCCGGAGGATTCCTCGGCCACGGGATCAGGCTTGTCTGCCTGCTCGCCAGGGGCAGAAGAGGAGGTCGCCAGGCCGGCTTCGGCATCCAGGGCGGAATCGAAAAAGCGCAAGGGCAGGTCGTCGAATTTCGGCTCCAGGAAATGGCGCACAACCTCTCTCGCTCCCACGAAAACGGCCTCGCCTCCGACCGAGCTCAAGCGGCGCTGGAAATCGGCCAGGATAACCGCGCCGCCTCCGCCCATGGAGGTGAGTTCGGATAGATCCAGGACCAGGCGGATCTTGCCGTTGTCCAGGCAGCGGTCAGCCAGGTCGAGCAGGTTGCTCTTGTCAGAACGACCGATGATACCGACCAGGCCGATGCCGAACAGTTGGGGATCTTCGAGATCCAGAGGTTTGAACCGAGTCGCCATCGATCAGACCATGGATTCCGTCAGCCAGCGGTCCAGGACCGAACGCAGGAACCGCCATTCACTGCCCACCTTCTTGGCCGGGATCTTCCCCTCCTTGGCCAGGCGACAAACCGTCTTGACGTGCATTTTCAGGTATCCGGCGGCTTCCACCGAGGTCATTACTTGGCTGAAGTTTTCTTCACCACCGATGAAAATCCTGGAAGAATCGTTGTAGTCAGGCATTGAGGATGTCTCCTTCTCTTGATTCCAAGATGCGATGTGTGCCACATCACGATGTGGGAATACTGCAACTCCCATGCCCATGGGCCGGCTGGCCATGAATCGGCAGAAAATGCCGTATTTCAAGGGGTTAAGGGGAAGAATAAGGAGTGGCGGGGAACGGCTGGCCCCGTTCGGCGGTGCAGGTTACATCAAGGCTGAGAAAGGCATTGCAATATGCGGCCCAGGTCCACAGGATCGAATGGTTCCCGCCAAGCTGCGGCTGCTCCCAGGGAACGGGCCCTTTCCTCGTCCTGGGCGCCAGCCAGGGAACTACCGACAACGAGCACCAACGGGATAACCGCCACCCCCGCCAGCGAGGAAAGGCCCTCCCGCAGGTTGGTCAGGTGCAGGGTGGGCTCCAGGTTGTCGCACAGAACCGCACGGGGTGCCGGACCGGCGGACAGGAATTCCAGGGCCTGGGCGGGATCGCGGGGAATCTCGACCCGATAGTCGCGGGCGACGAGTTTGTCCCTGATCTCGTCACGGCGAAACGTGCTGTCCACCAGCAACAGGATTTCACCAGATCCGCCGGTAGGACCGCCGAGATCGTCCAGGCGGCGGGTCCGCCCACCATCCACCTGGAACAGGACATCTCCTCTTTCCCTCAGGCTGAGCCAACGCCGAAACAACTGCTGTTCCTGGAGGGGAGTCAGGTTATCGTCAGTCCAGTGGCGCCCCCATCTGCTGAAGAGATCCTCCACATCCTCCAGAACCGCCAAAGGAGTGCCCGCATGTCGGAACGAGGCCAGGACCGCACTCCAACCCCCGTCCGTTCCCAATTCGGCCGCAGGCACACCCTGATCCCGCCGGGCCAGCAATTCTTCCAGGAAATCCGCCAGTCGTTCGACAGGGGAAGCCAGATTAAGGGGGAAGGATTCCGGTGAGGATTCGAAAAAAGTCACCCATTCCCCGAGAACGCCCCCCAGGCGGACAAAACCCTCCGCCACCGGACCGGACGAACGGTCCAGAGCTGCCAAAAGCCGCCCCGAAACCCTGATTCTGGCCAGGTGGGAAGCCATCCCCACGGGAGGTTCCATGGGACCCGAAAAATGGCGGAACCGCTTCAGCAGTTCCGCCAGATAGTCGGCCAACCGGCCGGGTCCATGTTCGGGTTCGATCTGGTTGATTTCGTTCATGTCCGGTTCCGGCAGCTGATGCCCCGGCCCGGAGTTCCACCAACCCGACCGGAGATCACTTCATGGGTTTGGCGCCGAAATCCGCCAGGTCGAACACTTCGTCCTCGACGGTTGCGCCCTCCTCGTCCGACCCTACCGCCCTATCCAGCGGGGACGCGTCGAACTCGGCAAGGTCGTAGACCTCTTCACCAGACTCAGGTGCCTGCCCGTCGAGCGGGGAAGCGCCAAACTCGGCAAGGTCGTGGATCTCTTCACCAGACTCCGGCACCTGCCCAGTGGCCGGGCCCTGGTTTTCGTCGTCGACCATCGGAGTCGCACCGAAAGAGGAAAGTTCATAGACCTCTTCGGTATCTTCGGATTCCGGCTCAGGGGCGGGGGAGGCTCCGAAGTCCTCCAGATCGTACACCTTTTCCTCGTCTCCGGAAAGAGGCATATCCGCCGGCGAATCCGGAACGGTGGCGCTCTCAAAGGACGAGATATCCCGCCCGGGGAGGACCGAGGACGAGAAGTCGGGATCCTCAGGACCCTCCTTATTCGGCAGGATGAGTGGACCTGCGGCGGCGAAAGGATCTATTACCTCCGGGACCGGTGCAGACTCCACAGGCTTGGACGTGGATTTCCGGTCGGTGATGACCATAGTAGGGACCGACGCCTTAGACGATTCCTTACGGGGAATCGAACTGGAATCGAATTCGGCGCCGGTCATATCCGCGAAGGAAGTGCCGAGATTGACCAGACGTTCATCCTGCTTGTTGAATCCATCGCCCATCCGGGTCAGGTCGCCGGAGATCCGGGCGGCAGCGGGTCCGAAGTCCTGGACCTCGTCCGCCATGTCCCGCCAGGCCGCCTGGTCATCCTCGGTGATCAGGGCAGCAAGGGTTTCCAGCTTCTTGTTGACACGTTTCTGGGCACCGACAGGTGCGGTTCCCGTATCCCGGTTGTTGGCCTTGTCGGCCAGCTGGCGGAATCCTGTCGTGAGATCCTCGAGTGACTGGCTCATGGGCAGCAGGCGTTCGCCTCGGGGCCCCAGACGGGCCACTTCCATCGCGATCTTGAAAGCCAGTTTGCTTCCCTTGTCCACCAGGTCTGACAATTCTGATGCCATCTTGTCGGCCCCCGCACCTCCGGAGGACAGCTTGGCGATGTCCTTCCGGATGCCTTCGATGATGTCGGTCATGTCTTCGGTGGACTTGGCCTCGTTCGAGGCCTTTTTGAGGTGATGGCCCAGGTTTTCCATCTGGCTCGTCAGTTCGTCCAGAGCGGAGCAGTGCACACCCAGATTATCGAGAGTGGCCCCGTTCCACTGCCGGGATTCATGCAGTATTGCGATGATTTCCTTGGAGTTTCCGTGGTCCTTGTTCTCGTATTCCTCCAGCTTTCCGGCGGCCGCGTCCCTGGCGTCGAAATACCGGACCATCTCGTCGGCCAGGCGGCCCACGGCGGGGTAGTCGAAACGGCCGGTCAGATCCGACCGGGTATTCGTTTTCAGGGCCTTTTCGAGCCTGTGGATTTCTCCCTCGACTCCCGTCAGTCTCTGTTGACGGGCTTCCTGCAGGCGCCACCCTCCCAGGACCCGAATGACAAAAGCCTCGGCCGGAGGATACTCCTTGAATTCCTGGCTTTGCCATTCTTCCTCATTGTCCAGATTCAAGGCGGTCAGGCGATCCAGCATTTCCTCGGCGTCCCGGGTGCGTGAATTGGCCTCGACCGCGGCCTTGGACATCTTGTAACTGCCCAGCAGGGCCAGGAAGACAATGCCCATGGTTACCATGTAGAGAATGTTCAGGGGGTGATCGGCGAAATTGAGCAACTGATCGATCTGGCGCAGATTCTGCGGTTGCCACAATCCGGCAGGATGAACGCCCTCGGCCAGCAGGATGGCTCCGCCGATGCCAACGCCCGCGACGAGGATCGACGCGGTGAACAGGAAGCCCAACCCAACGGCCGAGATTCCCCGTTTCCGCTTCCGCATATTCAGGGTCGCGGTCCCTTTTTCGTCGGCAGGGATCTTCTCGTCCAAACCCTCCATCACGACTTCCGTCTCCCCGGACTCGTCCATGTCCACGATCTCCCCGGCGTCTTCGGCCGGAGTCTCGCCATCATCGGGGGCATCCTCGAAGTCGGAAATATTCTCGAAATCACTGAAACCGTCGAGAGGGTCTTCGAAGTCGCCGTACTCTTCCTGCACGTCCGCTTCGGAATCGAAATCCATGTCGTCATTCCAGTCGAAACGATCCTGCTCGCTCATTCCCCGTTCCTTTCACCTTGGGAGCGCCCGTAGGTCGGATTACCCGGTTGACATCGGACGCCGCAAGTCCGGAGCCGGTTCAAGGACCAACCAGAACCACTCCAGGTACATGCATTATTCCCGTGTGTGATCGGCGAGTTTTGGGGAAACCAAAGCCCAAAATACAGGCAGGCGGGGCTTGAAAGTGCAATCAGTGGTCCAAAATCCACCACATGGGGACAGATGAAATGGTTCCCCACGGACCCGCCGACTGTAACTTGTTAATTTACAGTATGTTGCAATGCAGCTTCAAGTTGTCGGCCGGCATGGTCCCTGCACTTCCGGGGAGGAAATTCTGAAAACAGAAAGGGACTTTTTCATGCCGAAAGCACTGTGCAAGATCGATTTTCCCCAGTACCGAGGGCTATTCCCCGACTGGTCCGGTCCACGGCCCTGGCGCTTTTTCCTGATGGAGCAGCTACTCGAAGCCCGCAAGGAATCCATGTTTCCTACCAACGGGGCGGGTCCCGACGAGGACGTCAACGTGTACCTGTCCAATCTCCTGGCAGGATTCCTGACCGGTCACCATGACACGCGGGTGCAATGGGGAGCGGACCCGGTGCTGCTGCCGCCCGCCAAAAATCTCGGCCGCCGGGTGCGGGCGGATTGGTACCGGATCAATGCGGATCACCGGTTATTGTACCTGGGGTTGATGGACCGGGGAGACGGTCTGCGCAGGCGGCCCGTCCACCTGGGGATGAACCTGGAAGAAACCCGAAATCGTGACCTGGTCACCGGCCGAACCTG
The DNA here is from genome assembly GCA_030643455.1 of Candidatus Krumholzibacteriia bacterium. Taxonomy (GTDB): domain Bacteria; phylum Krumholzibacteriota; class Krumholzibacteriia; order LZORAL124-64-63; family LZORAL124-64-63; genus JAGLCY01. Next base: position 9,242 of record DAOWLV010000027.1, read on the forward strand.
TTACGGATTGGCGGCCAACCTGCTGGCAGGACGGTCCTGCGCTGGCGCCCCACTGGCACCGGTTCTGCGCAAGCTGGAGGAAAACTTCGAGGATTACGTCCACGTCCTGGGCGTGTTGGCCACCCGCCGGTTCGGTCTCGGCGCCGTCCTCAGCGACAATGACCTGGCGGGATTGCTGGCGATGGCAAGCTAGGAGTGTGTCGGGAAACCTCGGACCGAGCCATGTACGACGAGCTCGAATCAGCGGGGTGTGCAGGGCGACGGGAGAGGTTTTCCGACACACTCCTAGCCCGGAGGCAGGACCTATTTCGTGGATCCGCAGAACTGCAGGATCTGATTGTAAAGAACATCCTTCCCGTGCACCGAGAGAATGGAGTGCCCACCCTCGGCGAAGACCTGAAAACGCGAAGCCTTGTTTCGAGCCTTGTTCTGGAGGAACCTCAGGGATGCCGGGGAAGCCCGGTCATCGTCCTCGCACTGGGCCGCGTAGATGGGCACCATGATCTTCCCGATCTTGCCCCGAGCCTTGTCCATTCCCTCCATCAAATCGGCGTTCCAGCCCAGCCAGCGGTGGACCAGGCGAAGTCGGTGGAGCTTCAGACGAACCATCAGGCGCTGGAACAAGGATTCCCGGGGCATGATGGCCGGAGACAACAGAACCAGGGACGACACGCTTTCCTTGAGGGCCAGCAGCATTGCCAACGTCGCGCCGAATCCCAAGCCCACCACGTGGACCTTGCCGCCGCCCCGGGCCAACAGCTGGAAACACTGCTGCGCCTGGTACAGGGCCGACTCCCAGGAAACTTCGCTGATGGTGTTCCCGGGCGTGCCGTAATCAGGCAGCCTCAGGACATAGACGTTGTAATCGGAATCGAACAGGACGTCGGCCAACTCATGAAGGTCCCCCGGCCGCGTGGATACTCCATGGATCAAGAGGAAGGAACCCTTGGCGTCCTCCTTGACCCGCAGAACGCTGCGGTCCGGACTGGGGATCTTGCGCTCATTTTCAAAGGAATCGACAAGCCGCTGATGGGCCCGCAGGGTCATGACATGGCCGCGGGGAGAATCAGGCAGCTGGCGGCGGGTGCGGGCCATGTCCCAGGCGGACAGCGTCAGGATCTGCGTCTGGGTCGTGGAAGGACCCACAGGTGCCGCGGCGGGCTTTGCCGCCGGACGGTTGAAAGAAGAAGTCGATGTCCGTGGTTGCGGGGAACGATGCTGGTTCTGCCGGCTTGCCCCTCCGCGGTTTGATCCTCCACGGTTTGATCCCACGCGGTTCGATCCCACGCGGCTGGCACCCCCGCGGCTGCCCCTGTTCCTGTTGTTGTCGCGGCCGTCGGATTTCAAACTGTTTCCTCTTCCTGATTGTCGAGATCACTCATGCGAGAACAGACGATGTCCGGCCAATCAATTTCCTCGAGCCGGGCCAGAACGCCGTGGTCGGGATATTTTCCCGACAGGACAAAGGCGGTACGCATTCCCAGCCGACCCGCGGTGACGAGATCGGAGATGGGATCATCCGAAATAAATAGGGCCTCATCCGGAGCGACGCCAACCCTTTTCAGGCCCTCCAGGTAGATTCCTTCCGAAGGTTTGCCCACGGTGACGACCTGGCCGGCTCCTCCCAGGGCCTCCAGAGCCGCCGCCCAGGCTCCCGGACCGAGGCGCCGCCGGCCAGCTTCATCAAGATAGAACAGGTTGCGGTGAAGGCACAGCAGATCCGCCCCTTCATCCAGAACCGGGCCCAATACACCGTCCAGAGCGGAAATCTCCAGCTCCGAGTTGGCGCCCAGCACAACCGCGTCACACGATCGGTCCGTCACGGTTTCAAAGCCTTCCTCCCGCCAATAGTCCTCCAGGCCGGGCGTCCCCAACCACCGGATCTTTTCCCTGTTCCTCTCCCGCAGCCACCGCATGCCCAGCCCCAGGGCTCCCACCAGGTGGCTTTCGGTGACCGGGAAACCCACTCGCACCAGGTCACCGATCAGGTCACCAGGACGATGGGTGGTATTGTTGCTGACCAGGCAGTAGGGCCGGCCGGTGGCAGCCAGGGAGGTCAACCAGTCCACCGCACCGGGAACCGGCTGGTAGCGTTTGTCCCGAACCAGCACTCCTTCGATATCGATCAGGTAGGCCTTCACCGACCCCGGTCTTTTCATTGGCAACCTCGGTTTCCGGAAGCATCCCTGGAAGTCAGTCGGCCGGCCTCGGCGACCTCCGTGATCATGCCATCGAAGGTCGGGGCCAGGCGGTCCCAGCAATAGACATCCACATCCAGGTCGAGGGAACAGACATGGCCACAGGTGTTGCCGGTGATCAGGTCGGTCAGCAGGGCGACCAGGTCGTCCTCCGATTCATAGAAATGCCGTCCCTTGCATCGCGTCCCGTAGAGCGAGGGATAAACCTGTCTGCGGGGCAGGACGGGATAACAACCGGCGTGCACGGCCTCGGCCACGGAAATCCCAAAGTACTCCTGTTCCGCGCAACTCACCACGATATCCGCCCGTTCCAGGATGGCGTCGTAATCCGCCCGGTCGGGCAGGTGGCCGTAAGCCAGGCATCGCTCTGCCAACCGGTCACGCAAGGAGACAAAAGCCTTTTCCTGGCCGCGGGCCTCCCCCAGCAGGGCCACATCGAAATCCAGGCCCCGATCGAGCAGGCGGTTCAGGGCCGCGGCGAACAGATCGGGCCGCTTGTCGAATTCCCAGCGATGATTCCAGAGGATGAGATGCCTTTTCCCGAGGGGCCAGGAGGGGCCGGCTTCAGGGTCACACTTTCCTCCCCGGTAACGGGCGAAGTGGTCGGCCTGCAGTGGCGGCCGGTCCAGGCCGACCCCCAGCACCGCCGAGCGTCCCCGCAGGCGCGCCGCGACATCCCGGGGCACCGCCTCGGGCATCCTGTTCAGGTAGGCAGGCAGGGCGTCGAGGAACAGGTCACGATGCCAGGCGGAATTGAAAACCACGCGATCGGCGGCCAGGGTGCTGATGATGTTGGTGAATCCGAAATGGAAATCGAATTCCTCTTCCGGACTCAGGGGATAGGTCAGCTGGTTCTCATGCATGTAAAGCAGGATGGGGGTCCGGTCCAGGGGTGGATCGAGAAGGCCACGCAGGTCCGCGACGTTGATGAATCCGGTCAAAAAGATGAGATCCGGCGTCGGTGACAGGCCCTGGTTGATCAGGTCGGCAAACCAGGCTGCAGCCCCCCTCATGCGCCATTTCCAGAACCGACCGGGAAGAACGAGGCACCTGGCACTGTGCCCGGAGCTTGCCACAAGGCCCCGCCGAAAAGCCTTGTGCGAACCGCTGTCGTAGGGCTCGATGAACAATATGTTTTTTATATTCAACCGCCGCAACCTCTTAGAAGCCGGAGCCCACTTGTCAAAATTCCGTCAGCTTTGATCAAAAAACCGCAGTATTGAATCGCGGTTTCCTTTCCTTTATAATTCATTCTGTAGCAAGATCTAGCTGAATTTCGCCCTAGATCCGCCCGAGATCCATCCCTGGGTCCGCAGAAACACCGAAATATAGACGTGGCTCGCCAAACGTCAGGCAACTTGTCACGCCAAGGTTCAGGTACATCCTGGAGAGGAACCCTACCATGAAGAAATTTCTGTTTCCCGTCCTGGTCGCTCTTTTTCTGGGGGCGGCAACAGCCGGAGCTGGGACCTTTGAAAACAGCTCCGTGGTAGGCCAGGTGCCCGATCGTGTCCTCGTCACCGTCAAAACCGGAACTGTCATGTCCCTGGACAAGTCCGCCGGGACACCCCGTGTCGGAATCGCTTCCCTCGACGCGGTGGCTGCTAAATTTTCCATCCACAACATGGAACCTCTCTACGGCGACATGACGATCAAACTCCGGGAAATGGTACAGGACAAGTCCTCGATTGATATCCTGGAACGTGTCTGGGCCGTCGACTTTCCCGCCGAGATGGGCCTGGAGCAGGTCAAGGCCGCCTACGAGGCCCTGCCCGAGGTGGAAGAAGTCCGCCTGGTCGATATCTGCAAGATGTACGATGCCTATCTTCCCGACGACCCGGGTATCAGCGGCCCGCAGTGGTACCTGCGCAACATGACTCTTGGCGGCGGCGACGTCCGCGCCGTAGGGGCCTGGAATGAAACCCTGGGCGATACCAACATCATCATCTGCATTCTCGATTCGGGCGTCGACTGGCACCACCCGGACCTGGGCGGGGATCATCCCGACAAGGTGAACGGAGCCGTGTGGACCAACTGGACCGAATACTACGGCACTCCCGGAGTCGATGACGACGGCAACGGCAAGGTCGATGACATCAGGGGCTGGGACTTCGTGAATCTGAACAGCCCCGTCGCGCCCCCCCACGATGACCAGGACGTCCAGGGCCCGGACAACGATCCCATGGACTACGGAAGCCATGGCACGAACTGTGCGGGAATGGCCGCGGCGATCACCAACAACGGGATCGGCGTCGCCGGCGCCGCTCCGGGCTGCAAGATCATGGCCGTGAAATGTGGCTGGACCACCGCTACAGGTCAGGGCGTGGTGCGGATGGACTTCGCCGCTTCAGGCATGATCTACGCCGCCCTCAACGGTGCCAATCTCATCAACTGCAGCTGGGGCTCCTCCTCGATCCTCCAGAATGCCGTGAACACGGCCCAGAGTGCCGGTGCCCTGATCATCACGGCGGCAGGCAACGACGACTCGCAGGATAATCCATCCTATCTGAACACCCGGGCAGGTGTCCTGGGCGTGGCCGCCACCGATGGCAGCGACGGCAGGGCCTCGTTCTCCAACTTTGGCACGTGGGTCGAACTGTCCGCTCCCGGCGTGGCCATGTACACGACTTCCTACACCGCCTCCACCGGTGAGAGTACCTATTCCTCGGTGCAGGGAACCAGCTTCTCATCCCCCCTGGCCTGCGGCGCCGCAGCCCTGATCTGGTCGGCCCACCCCACCTGGCCATGGCAGTCTATATCTTCCACGCTGGTTGCATCCTGCGACAACATCGACGCCCAGAACCCCGGTTACGAAGGACTGATGGGTGCCGGCCGGGTCAATCTCCAGAGGGCCCTCGGGGACAACATCCAGCAATATCCCGCTGAATATCCCACC
>DAOWLV010000049.1 GCA_030643455.1 Candidatus Krumholzibacteriia bacterium
CTGTTCGACATCGAATCCCCGATGGCCATCGAGCTGCGCCGGATCATGATCCAGGTGGGTCGGCAACTCGACCTCGACCGCAAGCGGACCCTGATGATCACCAGCGCCGACCGCGGGGAAGGGAAGAGTCTCTTCTCGCTGCACTTCGCCCTGGTGTTGGCTTACCATTTGCCCAGCCGGATCCTCCTGCTCGACGCGGACGTGAGGCGGCCCGTCCAGCATACCGTGTTCCAGAGCAAGGTTTCCCCGGGTTTCGCGAATCTTCTGGAGGGGAATTCGTCGGTGGAAGAGGCCGTCAGTCACACGAGGATCAATAACCTGGATTTCATGGCCGCCGGAACGACCAGCGGCCACATCAGCAATCTGTTCGGGGCGAACCGGGTCCGCCATCTTGTCGAGGAATTGCAAAAGACCTACGACATCATCCTGCTGGATTCCCCTCCCGTGGTACCGGTCAGCGATCCCCTGCATTATATCGATGCGGTCGACGGCTGCCTGTTCATGGTGATGGCCGGGCAGACCCCCAAGGATGTCTGCAAGCGGGGTGTTGAAATCCTGCAGAGCTCCGGGGCCAATATCCTGGGGGTGATTGCCAACAATCTCGGGGAAGTTCTGCCCTACTACTATGATCAGAAATATTACGGGTACGATAAATCGAGGAAGAAGCGCCGGGCCTGAGAGGGGCACGCCGTATAGGCGCGACGAGGCGCATGTGAAACCTAAGCAGCGTCGCGCCTATACGGCGTGCCCCTCTCAGGCTCGGTGCTTCCCCCACCGAAATAACCCAGCCGTCCATATTATCCCAGTAGGGAGGGGGGCAGGTATCTGGCGGCACCACCCCTGCATTTGAAGACCAGGTCCGACTGACAGTCCTGGATAGACGAAACCCTCGCAGCGCATGTGAAACCAAAGCGGCGAGGGTTTCGTCTATCCAGGACTGTCAGTCGGACCTGGTCTTCAAATCACCTACCCAACCCTTGAACACAACCAGCAGAACCGGGGATATCATGGCCACGATGGCGAAAACCAGCCACATGGATTCGGGATTGCGAACGCCCACGGACGGAACGAATTTCTGAAGCATGAGCCCGGAATACAGGGGCACGATGACCTTGGTCAAGAACCAGGGGAACTGGGCCACGCCCATGTAGGCGCCGGTGCGACCTTCGGGTGCGATTTCGGCGGCGTACTGCAGGAAACGCGGCTGCCACATGGCTTCACCGATGGTCATGATGAACAGGTAACCCAACAGGGTGTAGATGTTGGTCCCGAAGGCCAGCAGAAAGGCCGGCGCCGCCATGACGAACGTACCGATGATCATCATGTTGTAGACCTTTTTCTTCATGGTCAGGGCCGTTACGATGGGTACGGCGATGAAGATCAGCAACGGATTCAGGTTTGCGAACAGCTCGAAACGGTCGCTGATGAATGATCCCTCGAAGGCCCGTTCGAGGTACTGCGGCAGGATCAGCCAGTTGTACGCGAACAGGGTCTGCACGGGAATGAGGGCGAAGATGAAGAAGAAGAACTTGGTGTTGCTCAACGGGTGGTTGGCCAGCCACAAGCGGATGGGCATGCCCCAGGCAGGCACCAGAGCGGCAGCCAGGACCACAACGGCCAGAACGGCCCAGACGATGTAATCCATCGGGCTGGGCAGAAAATAAACGCAGGCGGCGATGAGGATCAGGGTGGCCCACAGGTGGGTGGGAATGCTGGTCTTCTGCTCCACGGTCGTTTCAGGAGCAGCTTCTTTCTTCTGGTCACCTGCATCCCGAGCAGCGGCTTTTTCCGCCTCTCGTTCCTTTTCCGCCCGGGCGATGGCGTCCCGTTCCACCTTCGGGGTCAGGATCAGTGCGGTGGCGATCAGGGCCACTGCAGTCAGGCCGGTGTAGACCCAGTAGGATCCCGAGATGCCGATGGATTGCCGGATCGGACTGAAGAACGACGGCAGCCAGCCGCCCAGGTTCATCAGGGCGTAGAGCATCGCGTAACCCATGGCCGCGGTCTTGCCGCTGGTGAACTTGCGAACTCCCGCGTAGGCGGCGGGCTGGTACATGCCGTAGCCGATGACAACCACGATCATGCCGACCAGGGTCATGATGTGCAGCGATGACCACAGGCCGGTGGTGGGGAAGACCAGCGGGGCCGAGGACCAGATAATTCGTCCCAGCAGGAGGAACACGAAGGCGGACAGAAGAGTTGTCCGGACGCCCTTCTTGTCGGCGATTCCGCCCAGGAAAAACATCGAAATGGTGATGCCCGCGGTCAGGACCAGAACCATGTGGTGGGATTCGACGTCGGCGTTGGGAACACCCCGGAAAATGAAACCCGAGAAATGCATGGCCAGATAGCCGAGCATGCCGAAATAGACCCAACCTTCGAGAAAGTAGGCCAGGTTGATCCCCCACAGGGCCCGAGGCGCATGGGCCAGGTCGATGAAGGGTTGGATGATTTCCTGAAGGGGGCTCTTTTTTATCTCAGGGGGAGAGGCCTCAGCCATGTTCGGACCTTTCGGTTTGGTTCCCGTCTATATCGGTTCCCACATGCAAAAGACAGCCGGCGGAGGGTTCAGAACCGCCGGCAGCCAGATGAATTAACCACACCGCGGTTCAGGAATCCAGAACGGATTCCAGTTTCTCGCGTACGGTGCGGCGGGCTTGAGATGACAATTTTTCACAGACGTCGAGGGCGGCCGACGCCCGCTTCCTGGTTGCATCGAGAAAATCGGGTTCCGCGCTCTGGTCCAGCTCTCGCAGGGAGTCCAGGTTGATCAGCACGTTGTAATAGGCCCCCTCGGCACCGGCCATGCCGGCCAGGACCGCTACTCCGGCGTCGCTGAGGCTGTTGGCGTTGCCGATTTTGCCTACTTCGGCGGCCAGATCCAGCAAGGCCGGAACCTTTTCCAGGACCGACAGGGGAACCCGGGTCGCTTCGCGGGTCGTTTCGGCGATGGTCAGATCCCGCGTCTTGGCCTGGTCCGGTGTGGTCTTGGGCAGGCCGAAGCTTTCCATCACCGCGTTGAAGGCGTTCGTGTCGTTGTCTATGGCGTCCAGGAAGAAATCCTTCAGTTCCTGTCCCAGTTCGGCGATTTCCTTCACCCGTTTATCGACCTCGGCATACTTCTTTTTTCCCACGGTCAGGTTGGCCACCATGGCCACCAGGCCACCTGCCTGGGCGGCACACAACGCGGCGACCGAACCACCCCCGGGGGCAGGGCTGTCGCTGGACAGTTCGTCAACGAATTCGCGGTTGCTCATTGCCACCAGCGGACCGTCGGTCAGACCGGCCTGGTATTCGATGATCTTATCGGCCGGGTCGAATGGCGTCAATTCCCTGAGGCCCATGCTCTGGATGGCTGTCTCGATGATCATCTTCTTGGGGATGCCCGCCGACTGGCCGGCCCTCCGCAGATAGTGCTTGCCCGCGGCGATCATGTCGCCTTCGGGGATCAGTCCGACCAGTTCACTGCCGGTGACCCGGGTGCCGCGATCCCGGGCGGATTTGCAGCACGCATCGAAGGCATGGTGGGGTTTGGTGATTGCCGTATTGACCAGATTGATGGAGACCTGGGCCCGCTGGTACTCGGGGATGACCCAGCCCACGGACTTGCAGGCTTCCAGGCGGTAGGGTCCGGGCACCAGAATGTTTTTCCCCTTGTCATCCTTGACCAGTTTCCCGTTGCCGCCGCGCTTGGCGCGGCCGGCCTCCTTGATGTCCAGGGCGATGTTCTGGGCGATGCTCTTGCTCATGGAGTTGATGTTGACGTTGTAGGCCACCAGGAAACCCCGGGCCGAAACGTTGGTGGCTCCGGTCCTGGCCGAGTGATCGTTCCACACGTTGGGGCCGTGGTCCGGTTTCCATTCTTCGGTGCCCAACTTGCTGCCGAGGGCCTCGTATTCCCCCTTGCGGACATTGGCCAGGTTGCGCCGGAACTTGCTGGAGGCGGCCTCTTCATAGAGATAGACCGGAATCTCGAGCTCCTCGCCGATTCTTTGACCGACGCTTTGGGCGATGGCGACGCATTCGGCCATGGTCACGCCGCTGACCGGAACGAAAGGACAGACGTCCGTGGCCCCATGCCGTGGGTGTGCGCCGGAATGCCTGCTCATGTCAATGAGCTCGGCAGCCCGTTTGACCACCCGGAAGGCGGCTTCGGCGACACCGTCCGGAGATCCGATGAAGGTGATCACCGTGCGGTTGGTTTCGGCTCCCGGATCCACGTCCAGCAGGTGAACTCCGTCCACTTCACCGATGACCGCTGTCACCGCGTCGATGACGCCCTGGTCACGTCCCTCACTGATGTTGGGGACGCATTCGACGAGTTTCTTCATGGCAATGACCTCATTATTGGTGCTGGTTGTTCGGGATTCACCAGCCTGAAAATAGCTCCGTCGGACAAGGAATTCCAGCCTCCAGGTTCGTTTGCCCGGGGAATACACCGTTAATGGGGGGAATTTTCCAACGGAATGCAACCTTGCGGCTTCCGGTGCGTCTACAAGTCCGGTGGCCGGATCGGATCATAGTCCAACCGGGGACTACCTCTCCATCTTGTCGAAAAGACCAAATAGCCTGCTCTGGGGGAGCTGACCATGAATATGCCCGGAAAGAAAGTACTCCTGATCCTGCTGGCCGTGTTTGTCGTGCTGGGAGGCGGCGCCGTTTTGTGGCAGACCGGCATGTGGCCGCTGGGATCGGGCCAGGAAACCGATGTCGCGTTCGCCGACTCCATCGGGATCGACGGACCTGACACCGAAAGAGACAACCCGGACGCCGAGCCCGAGGAAAAACCCATCCCGGTGGAATTGTGCCTGGTCGAAGGACGGGGTATATCCTCGTATTACCGCGCGGCTTCGGTCATCGAGGCCGACCGGCTGGTGGAGCTGGTTTCCCGAACCCGCGGCAGGGTTCACGTCCTGAACGTGGAAGAAGGGGACTGGGTCACCGAAGGGCAGATACTGGCGGAACTGGAAAACGACCGCGAACGCATCCAGCTGCGCAAGGCCGAGTTGAGCCTGGCAGACAAGAAGCGGCAGCTGGATCGCAGCCACGAGATGCTGGCTGAAGAACTCATCAGCCAACAGGAATTCGATGACATGGATTCGGCCTGGCAGATGGCCCAGGCTGAACGCGATCTGGCCGCGATCAACCTCGAGGACACGCGGATCCGCGCCTCGTTCAATGGGCAAATCACTGATCGGAAGATTGTACCTGGACAGCAACTCGCTGCCAGGACTCCCGCTTTCACACTAGGGGACTTCACCCCGCTGCGGGTTCGGATACATCTGCCAGAGGCGATCTCCCGCAAGGTGGTCGCGGGGCAAAGGGTCCTGGTTTCTCCCGAGGCAATGGACAAGCCCCTGGAAGCGATCGTGGAGAGGATTTCCCCCGTTGTCGATCCCGCCACCAGCACGGTCCGTTTGACCCTGCTGCTGGACGAATCGGCCAATGGTGCCCGTGTGGGTGGATTCGTCAAGGTCCGCATCACCACTGACGAACACCACGAAGCCCTTGCGATCCCCAAGCTGGCCCTGGTCGAGGACGGCGCCCTGCGCAGTGTTTTTGTCGCCGAAGCCGATACCGTGCGCAAGGTGGAGATCGAAACCGGGCTCTACGATGAAACCCACGTCGAGATTCTCGAAGGACTTTTTGAAGGGGATTTCGTGGTGACGATGGGCCAAGGCGGGCTGCGCACCGGATCGCGCATCGAGGCGCTGAACGGCGAAGCGGTCGGTTACAGCCTGGCGCCCGACCAGGAAAATGATCCTGCCTCCGAATCAGGCGACCTGACCGCCATGGCCGATACGGAGTAACCAGATGAATGTTATCCGTTACGCGGTGACCCATCCCGTGACTGTGTGGATGGTGACCCTGGCTGCCGTCGTGTTCGGGCTGACGGCCCTCGGGCGGTTGGATATGCGGCTTCTGCCGGAGATCCGGTACCCCAGCCTGACGGTCCAGACCGAATTCCCGGGAACTGCACCGGTGGATGTTGAAAACCTGGTGACCCGCCCGCTGGAGGAATCCGTCGGCGTGGTGCCGGGATTACGGCGTGTCCATTCGATCAGCCAGGCCGGCCTGTCCCAGATCACCCTGGAATTCAACTGGGGGACCGCCATGGACTACGCGGCCCTGGACGTCCGGGAAAAAATCGACCTGGTGCGCCTGCCGGGCGAAGCAACGATTCCCCTGCTTCTCAAGTACGATCCTGCCCAGGATCCGGTGGTCCGCATCGGCCTGTCCGGCAGCGCGACCTTGATCCAGCTGCGAAACGTCGCCGACGACGTCCTCAAGAAGGAGATCGAAGCACTGACGGGTGTGGCTGCGGCCAGAGTGTCCGGTGGTCTTGAAGAAGAGATCCGGGTCGAAGTCGACGAGACCCGTCTGGCCATGCTCGGCATTTCGATCGGCAGGGTGACCGAAACCCTCCGGCAGGAAAACATCAACGCTTCCGGGGGCTCCCTGCGTGACCGCAACGCCGAATACATCGTTCGCACCCTGAGCCGGTTCGAAGACCTGGCGGACATAGAAAACGTGACCATCGCCAATATCGACGGGAAACCCGTCCGGCTGGGGGACGTGGCCGACGTGGTTCGCACCCACAAGGACCGCACCACGGTCACCCATGTCGACGGGCGGGAAAGCGTGGAGATCGCCGTCTTCAAGGAAGGCGACGCCAACATCGTGGAGATGGCCCGGACCACGCGCAGACATATTGAACGCCTGCGCGGACATCTGCCCGAGAACATGGAAATGGAGATCCTGTTCGACCAGTCCGTGTTCATCGCCCAGGCCATCAAGGAGGTTCGCAACAACGCGATGATCGGCGGGGTCCTTGCCGTTCTGGTCCTTTTCGTCTTTTTGCGCGATTTCCGCAGCACGATCATCATCGGCATCGCCATTCCCATTTCCATCGTGGCCACCTTCATCCTGATGCTGACGCGGGGTGTCTCCCTGAACATCATGTCCCTCGGCGGCCTGGCCCTGGGGGTGGGTATGCTGGTGGACAACTCGATCGTAGTCCTGGAGTCCATACACAGGCGCCGCGAAGAGGCGCCCGCTGGCGCCGACCCTGCCGAGGTCGCCGCCCGGGGCGCCGGCGAGGTGGCCGGCGCGGTGACCGCCTCGACCCTGACCACCCTGGCCGTCTTTGTGCCGATCGTCTTTGTGGTGGTGGGCGTTGCCGGTCAGATATTTCGCGACCAGGCCCTGACGGTGACCTTTTCCCTTCTGGTGTCCCTGTTCGTGGCCCTGACCTTCACTCCGATGGCTGCGGCCTTCGGGCAGGGTGAACGGACGGCCGGGGTGGCTTCAACTCCTGTCCGGAAAAGCTGGTACGCCGCCTGGTCCGTACATGCGGGTCAGGGCAACCGGGTGGCGCGGTGGTTGAGGCTGACAGGACTGTTTTTCACCATCGGTTTGCCCATGCTGCTTCTGCGCCTGTTCCAGGTTGTTCTGGCGGGTCTGCGCAAGGTGGCGATGGTTGCCATGTGGCCACTTACCTGGGCTTTCGCAAGAACCTTTCCACCTCTCCAGGTATTTTATGCGAGGACCCTGGCAGGTGCCCTGCGCCACCGGATCCTGGTCCTGTTTCTGGTCAGTGTCCTGGCCGGGGGCGCCGTTTTGTTGTGGCCCCGACTGGGGACGGAACTGGTCCCGCCCCTGGCGCGGGGCGAGTTCACCCTGGCCCTGGAATTGCCGGAGGGAACACCCCTGGGGAAGACCGATTCGGTCATCGGCAAGCTGGAAAAGGAGCTGGCCGGATTACCAGGCATCGACATGGTGGCCGGCGAAGTGGGGGTGTCCCGGGACGGACAGTCATCCGCCCAGCGCAGGAAGGAAAACCGCGCGGAAGTGAAGGTTCGCCTCTCGGATGCGTCGGCCGAAGCGGAAGCTGCCGCCCTGGAGAACATTCGCGGTGTCCTGCGCCGATATCCCGACCTGCAGATGAAGCTGCGGCGCCAGTCCCTGCTGGCCTTCGGTGCTCCGGTTGAAGTGAACATCTACGGTTACAACCTGGCGGACCTGCAACGAACCGCGGACGAGGTGGGCGATCGTCTGGTGGACGTGCCTGGTCTGCGAGACATTCGTTTGAGCATGGTGCCGGGATCCCCCGAGGTTCAGGTGTCCTTCGATCGCGACAAGCTGAACCGCTACGACCTGCGACTGGGAGAAGTCTCCGAGATCGTGCGGGGCAAGGTACGCGGCACGGTTGCCAGCCGTTTCCGGGACCGTGAGCGGCACGTGGACATCCGTGTCCTCAACACCGGCACTCAGCGCAATACCCTCACTGCCGTCCAGGATCTGATCGTCACCGAACGGGACGGGGTGCCCATCACGTTGGGCAGCATCGCGACGATGGAAATCGTGAGCGGACCGTCGGAAATCCACCGGCTTTCCAACAAGAGGGTGGCGATCGTTTCGGCCAACCTGTCGGGCCGGGATCTGGGCTCGGTGACACAGGACATCCGAGCCCGTCTGGCGAACCTGAGCCTGCCCGCCGGGGTAACGGTCGAGATGGGCGGTCAGAACGACGAGATGGCCAGTTCCTTCCGTTCCCTGCAACTGGCTGTCCTGCTGGCGGTGTTCCTGGTCTACCTGGTCATGGCGGCCCAGTTCGAGTCGTTCGTCTACCCCCTGATCATCATGTTCACCGTTCCCCTGGCCATGAGCGGCGCCATCTATGGACTCTTCCTGCGGGGAATGAGTATCAGCGTCATCGCGGTCATCGGCGCCATCATGCTGGCGGGCATCGTGGTGAACAACGGCATCGTGCTTGTGGACAGGATCAACCAGCTGCGGCAGGGCGGTCTGGTTCTCGCGGATGCGGTGATGCGCGCGGGGTCCGAAAGGCTGCGGCCGATCCTGATGACGACCGCCACCACCGTCCTGGGCCTGGCGCCCATGGCGCTGGGTCTGGGTGAGGGCGCCGAACTGCGCGCTCCCCTGGCGGTGACGGTCATCAGCGGCCTGTTGCTGGCAACTCTGCTGACCCTGGTTGTCGTTCCGGTCATCTACACGCTCCTGTCGGGAAGGGGGCCGGTTCTGGCCGCCACCGGCACCCGCAAAACCAGTGTGACAGCTTCAGTCGTGGGGACCGAACCCGGATTGGGAGACGCCTGACATGTGGCTGACCTTCCTTTCCCTTCGTCGTCCCGTCACCCTGGCCATGGCCCTGACCACAGTGGTGCTTCTGGGCGCCGTCTCCATCATGAAGGTGCCCCTGGATTTCCTGCCCCGGGTGGAGTTTCCCTTCATCGCGGTATGGATCCCCTATCAGGGCGGCATTCCCTCGGAAAACGAGCGGGAGATCGTTCGTCCCATCGAAGAGGTCCTGGCCACCCTGGGCGGTGTGCAGGAGATCTTCAGCTACAGTGACGCCAACGATGTCCAGGTCGGCGTGGTCTTCGAATGGGGTCGCGACGTCAACCTGCTGCGGATGGAGGTCAAGGAGAAGATCGACCAGATCCGGGGCGAGTTGCCCGACGACATCCCGCAGATCTTCATGCTGACCTTCAACACCAACGACATTCCCATCATCGAGGGCAGGATTTCCGCCAAGGGCCGGGACCTGTCCGAAAGCTGGGACCTGATCGACCAGAAGATCATCAGTCCCCTGCAGCGTATTCCCGGGGTGGGACGGGTCAACATCGACGGGGTGCTGCCGACCCAGGCCTCGGTGTACCTGCGATTCGACAAGATCATGGAGCACAACGTCGACGTGAACCGGCTGTTCGCCGACCTCGAGGCGGCCAACGTGGAATTGACCGTGGGACGGGTTACCGACCGGGGCATGCGTTACGATCTGCGCACGGTCAGCGGTCTGCGCGGCGTGGAGGACCTGCGGGAGCTTCCCATCAACAGCAGGGGCCTGCGGCTCGGGGACGTTGCCGAGGTCGTTTACGGGGCTCCGGCCCTCAGTTACGGCCGGGTGCTCAACCGCGAGCCGGCCATCGCCTTCTGGATCCAGAAGGCTTCGGGCTACAACACGGTCGAAGTGTGCCGGGCCATCGAAAAGGAACTCGAGAGAATCAACCAGGATCCGACCCTGCAGGGCATCAACAGCTTCACGTTCTTCAACCAGGCCGATCAGATCACCGACTCGCTGCGCAGCCTGCTGCAGAGTGGACTTTTCGGATCCGTCCTGGCCCTGGCCATTCTCTACCTGTTCCTGCGTCGGGTGAGCATGACCCTGGTTGTCTCCATCGCGATCCCCATTTCCATTCTGGGCACGTGTGTATTTCTGTACTTGACCGGTCGCAGCCTGAACGTACTGACGATGATGGGACTGATGCTCGGGGTGGGAATGCTGGTGGACAACGCGGTGGTTGTGCTGGAATCGATCCACAGGCGCCAACACGCCGGGGCCAGTCCCCTGGCCGCTGCCGTGCGTGGGACCAGGGAAGTGGGCCGGGCCATCGTGGCCTCGACCCTGACGACGGTCATCGTGTTCGCCCCCATCGTGGTGAGCAAGAATGATGAAATGGGAGTCTGGTTGGGTGAAGTGGGGGTGACCATCAGTGTGACCCTGCTGCTCTCCCTGCTGGTGAGCCTGACGGTGATCCCCGCTCTCTCGGTCAAGATGACCCGCACCGGTCAGCAGGACCAGGACGCCCGCTGGCTGGTATGGCTGAAAAAACATTACCTTCGGGTCCTGCGCTGGACGGCGGTGCGGCATCCGGTTACCACCGCGCTGGTGATCGTGCCGCTGGTCCTGGTGGCCACGATTGGCGCGATGAAGATCACCAATTTCAAACCCGACACCATGGGTGATCAGGGCCTCCGCCGGGAGAGTCTGTACATATCCTTCGATTTCACCGGTCCAGTGGACAAGCACACCTCCCGCGAAATGGTCGCCGTGGCCACGGCTTATCTGGAAGGTCGCCGCGAGGAACTGGTACTGCGGGATATCTATTCCTTCTACGTGGCTGACGGTGGGGGCGTCACTCTTTTCTTCAGCGATGGTGTCGTATCGGATAAATTTTTTCACGAAGTGCGGGAAGACCTCCGGGAGAATCTTCCGGTCCAGGCCGGTCTCAATTACCGGTTCGGTGGGGACGAGGGCCAGGATTCCGGCGCCAAGGCATTCGCCGTGACCATTTCCGGTGATGAAACCGAGTTTCTCCAGGAGTTCGCCACCGAGGCCAAACGTCGGCTGGGTCTGATCGAGGGTATCGGCGACCTGAAGAGTGACAGCGACGATGGCAAATCTGAAATCCAGATCCGTATCGATCCCGACCAGGCCGGCCGGTTTGGCATCTCGGCGGCCACTGTTTCCCAGATCATGGGACTTACCTACCGGGGTGTCCATTTGCCTCGGCTGCAGACGGGGGACAAGGAGATCGACCTGGTGATCTCGTTGCTGCCCGAGGACAGGGAATCCATCGAGAACCTTTCCCTCTTGACTGTCGGTTCGGTCGATGGTCGGCCAATCCATCTCAACCAGATCGCGGATTTCGAGTTCGGCAAGAGCCCGGAACGAATCTTCCGGCGGGACCAGCGGACAGGTGTGACGATTACCGGCACCTGGGAAGGTGACCAGCTCGATGACGCCCTGACGGCCATCCGGCCGATCATGGACGGGATGGATCTGCCCTTCGGCTACGGCTGGAACTTCGGCAGCGAGATCATCCGGGCCCAGCAGCAGCAGGGTGAGATGGGCATGAACATGTTGCTGGCCCTGGCCTGCGTCTTTTTCGTCATGGCC
>DAOWLV010000009.1 GCA_030643455.1 Candidatus Krumholzibacteriia bacterium
CCGGTGACCCTGGGATTGCGGACCTGGATGAGGGAATCCGGCCAGTGTTCCCGGAATTCCTCTTCTGTCCAGGGGCGGTAACGATGCCAGAATTTCCAATGCCACAGGAAGAACTTCCGGGCCCGGCCCATACCCTTTTCATCATCCCCGAAATGTTCCAGGGCCAACTCGCAATAGCGATGCAGGACAGCCCAGCGTTCGGGAATCGTTGGGTCGAGAGGCCTGCCCTCGGTCAGCTCCCGGAAGATCCAGGGTTTGACCAAAGCGCCGCGGGCGACCAGGAAGGAACGGATCGAGGTTTCTTCGCGGCGGTGCTGCAGATCCCAGGGCGTAAGTAGGTCCCCGTTCCCCATCACCGGGATGTCAACGGACCGCGCCACCTCGTCGATCAGATCCCAGCGGGCGTTCAGACGATAACGCTGGTTCCGGGTTCGGCCGTGGACAACCACCGCGTCGGCGCCGGCGTCCTGCGCCCTGCGAGCCAGGTCGACGACGTTCATCTTGGATTCGGAATATCCGAGGCGAAGCTTGGCGGACAAGGGAAGGTCAACGGCACGGCGCACCGCCGCTACCACCTCCCCCAGAAGGGTAGGACGCTTCATGAGGGCCGCCCCGGCGCCGCGTTTAACGACCAGGTCGATGGGACAGCCGAAATTGAGATCGATGAATTTTGCCCCGGCGACCGCCGCGATCAGGGCGGCTTCGGCCATCACCCCCGGCTTCTTGCCGGCCAGTTGCACTCCGAAGTCGGTTTCGCTGGCATGGTGGCGGATCAGGGGCCGGTCGCCGCCCTTGACCAGCTTGTCGGCCAGGACCATTTCACTGCAGGTCCGCACCGCCCCGTACTCCCGGCAAAGCCGCCGGTAGGGCAGGTTCCCCCCCATGGCCATCGGGGCCATGGCGATGACGTCCCGAAAGAAATCCCGGGCTTTCGAACTGTCCACCGGCTATCCACCGTCCAGCATCGCGTTGCCGTCGAACCCATCGAATCCCTGGGGGTCGGCCATGAAGTCATAGGTGTTCTTGAGCAGGGTGTAGTGGTTCTGTTCCTCGAAGGCCAGATGCGCGAACAATGCCTTGGCCTTGGGCGATTCCATCTCCTCGGCCGCCTTGGCGTACATATGGTAGCCCTTACGTTCCACGTCCATGGCGCCCTGGAGGATTTCCAGCTCTTCGAGCTGGAAATCGTAGGGGTCGTGGGCTCCCTCCAGCGCGTTGTCGAAAATGGCCCGCACGTTCAGGACGTGATCGTCATCCACATCGGGAAGCACTTCCAGGGTCTCCTCGCGCAGGATGTCATCCCGCATCTTTTCGAGATGGGCCTTGTGTCCGGCTTCGTCCTTGGCCAGCGAGTTGAAGAGATTGCGCTCCAGGGTCGAAGGAGCGTTCTGGGCGCGGTCCTGAAAAAAGGCCATGCCCTCCTCTTCGAAGACGATGGCCTTCTCGAGGATTTCCAGGCAGTGTTTCACATCGTTCATGATGTCCTCCGGGGACGGATCAGGTTTCAGTTTGCAACCCCCTAATGGTAACTCCCCCACTTTGATTTTCCATAAAAAAACCACTGGGGCCAACGACCGGGTTGATATCGACCGTCAACCCTGTTAAGTTTTCCACAAATCATGTTCTCGTCGCTCCAAGTGTAATTCCCTCCTGTTTTTATGGGATTTGCATCCAAGATCGGCGGGGCTGCGAAACCCATTAAAAGGAGGGCGCCATGGCCAAGCTCCAGAATGCACTCGACAAGAAGATTCCCGTCTGGCGGAAGGAAATCAGAACGCTGATCAAGAAGCACGGGACCAAAAAGATCAGCGACGTCACGATTATCCAGGCCTATGGCGGCATGCGCGGCGTCAAGGGAATGGTCTGTGACACCTCCGAAGTTCCGCCCGACAAGGGCCTGATGATCCGCGGCATCCCCGCCGGCAAACTGACTGACAAGGCCCCCGAGGACATCTTCTATCTCCTGTGCACCGGTGATCTTCCCAACGCCCGGGACCGCAGGGCCCTGACCGAGGAGTTCAACAAGCGCGCCAAGGTTCCGTCCTACGTGTGGAAGGTTCTCGAGGCCATGCCCAAGGACTCCCATCCCATGTGCATGCTCGACACGGCCATCCTCTGCATGCAGAAGGAGAGCCACTTCGTCAAGGCGTACAACTCCGGCGTGAGTAAGATGGACTTCTGGAAACCTACCATGGAAGACAGCCTGGACCTTCTGGCCAGGCTTCCGGGTATCGCCGCGGGCGTGTACCGTATGCGTTTCAACAAGGGCAAGCGCATTCCCCCCAAGAAGGGCCTGACCTGGGCAGAGAACTACGCCCACATGCTCGGCATCAAGGACAAGTCCGGCCAGTTCGCGGACTGCATGCGTCTGTACCTCGTGTTGCACTGCGACCATGAAGGCGGCAACGTCTCGGCCCATGCCTGCCACCTGGTGGGCTCGGCGCTGAGCGATCCCTACTACAGCGTGTCCGCGGGCCTGAACGGTCTGGCCGGCCCCCTGCACGGACTGGCCAACCAGGAGTGCCTGAACTGGGTGCTGCAACTGAAAAAGAAGTTCCGGGGCGTGCCCACCGACGAGCAGTTGACCCAGTACGCCTGGGACACCCTCAACAGCGGCAAGGTGATTCCCGGCTACGGCCATGCGGTCCTGCGCGTGACCGATCCGCGCTTCACCGCCTTCCGGGCCTTCGGCATGGCCAACTTCCCCGAGGATCCCGTCATGCAGCTCGTGGACAAGGTCTACAACATCGTGCCGGGCGTGCTGAAGGAACACGGCAAGGCCAAGAACCCGTGGCCCAACGTGGACGCCGGCAGCGGCGCCCTGCTGTACCACTACGGCATGAAGGAGTTCTCCTACTACACCGTGCTGTTCTCGGTCTCCAGGGCCATGGGAATGCTCAGCCAGATGATCATCAACCGGGCCATGGGCTCGCCGATCGAACGGCCGAAGAGCGTGACCACCAAGTGGCTGAAGAAACAGGTGAAGAAGTAGGCTCTGCAGCCTGAATCGGAAAAACAGGATCCGGGCAATTCCCGACCATCGGTCGATGAATTGCCCGGATCATTTTTTTGGGAAATTATGTCCCGCCTCAGACGACCTTTTCCCTCCAGGCCAGGATGACCGCCGGCAGGATATGGGACAGGTAGAGGAGCCCCGAGGGCAGCACAACATCGAATATACGCCATCCAAAATCGGTACCCAACACGGCACGTACATCAACAGAAGGCTGCAGGGAACAAAAATTTCATAGGAGTAACGCAAAGCTTCCCGTGTGACTATGACCTGCCGTTCATCGAGGTTTTCGACCTTGGCATGGGTCAGCTTCCAAAGCCCTGTCCTCCAGATGACTTGAAGGAAACTCAGGACAAGGCCGATCAGGCAAACCACGATCAGACCTACTGCCACGGGATTGTGAACTCCACCCGCAACACCCCAGTGATAAATCAATTCCAGGATGATCAGACTGGCCAGGTTCAGGACGACATATCCACGCCTCTGCGTTTGGGATTGGGCACCGTTCATTTCATTCCCCCTTTTTTTCCAACTGATCCCTCAGGACATCACTCAAAGGCTTCATCGGCCCCGTGGAAAACACCATCTCCACCGGAAGACCGAAAACTTCCGCGATCCGGAAAGCCAGATCCAGACTCGGGTTGTATTCCTCGCGCTCCAGATACCCGATCGTCTGATAATTGACCCCAACCAGATCGGCGAGGTCTTGCCGCGAAAGATCCCGCTCATTCCTGAAAACCTGGATCCGATTGTAGATTTTTCTTGATTCCATACATGAATAATACATCGATTTATTATAAGAAGCAAGTAAATTATTGTATATTTACAATCTTTTCAAGCAACCCCACCCCGGTCCATGGCCCGAATTCGAAAGTCATCTAAGTTGTACTGGAACCCGTACCGAGGAGGGAAATCATGCCTACGTACGTGTTAATGACCAAACTGGCCCCCGACTGCATCGGGGACGCCGAAGACCGCAAGAGCAAGGGCAAGGACTGGCTGAACCGGGTCCATGAGTCCTGCCCCGAGGTGAAGTGGATCGCGCACTACGCGCTGCTGGGCCGGTACGATTTCATGGACCTGTACGAAGCACCCGATGACGCCACCGCCCACAAGGTCAGCCTGATTTCACGGGAACAGGGTGCCATCAGCGCGGAGAGTTGGCCTGCACTGTCGTATGACAAGCACCTGAAACTGATGGAGGAAGTGACCCGCGGCAAGAACGCCGGCAGTGCCACCGGCAAGCCGACGACCTGAAACCGGGGGTGCGTTTCTCAGGACCGTTTGCTGTGGTCGACGGCCTTGAGGATCTTCAGGTTCAGAACGATGAAACGGAAAAACTGGAAGAGCTTGTTGTTCATCCAGAATTTGTCCTTGTCCGTTATTTCCATGTCAGCCCTCCCTATTCCGGAATGATTTTCCAGCCAATGCGGCCCTGCAGCTTGTGCATGAAGGTCGTGTGGATCATGCGTTTCATCCAGGCGCCCGCCAGACCCATCTCCAGGTGCGTGACAAACGGGTCGCGCCCCTCGTCGTTGGGGTAACGCCGGTTGTCCGGCACGACCGGGTAGACCATGATCACGGCGGCGGAACCGTCCCACAGGCTGTCGCCCATCGAGGCGATGCAGGCCGCGGCCATCTCGGTCATGCGTTCGCTGTGGGTCATGCGGCCGTCCTTCACCAGATCGATGATGTTCAGCGCCACGATCCGGCCGATGACCCCGGACACCATTCCGGTCCGCGGCGGCGCGGGACTCATCGGTATCCCGTTGGGATTGACGTGCGGCCTGGAGATCGGACCCGGCGGTGCAAAAGCGATGCCGGCGGCGAAGATGTTCCGGTAGTTGGGGTTCTGGTAGACGGCGGGCCAGGCGTCGGGATTGCCCGCCAGGGTCTCGTAATCCAGGCCGTAGATGCCGTCCACCGAAACAAACCCCGCGGCGTTGACGATCTTGTCGGACACGTCCTGGCCTTCGGCGCCAAGGAACTTCAGGGGCTGGCCCAGGAAACGCGGAATGAGCATCGCGTAATCGAATTTCGTTTCACCGGAGTTCCCCTCCATGTCCTGCCAGCCGGCGACGCCGGTATCCACTTCCGTCACGCCCCGGCCGACCAGAGGTTCGATCTCGAAGTCCTTGAACACCGCGCTGATGAAATCCTCGGCGGTGGTGCGCTTGCCCCTGTGCTTGACCGAAAGGCCGCGGATGCCGAAATCCCCCAGGGCCGGTTCGTTGGACAGGTAGGCCAGGTCGCACTTGGTGCGGACGTTTCGCCGCACGAGATCCTTGTGGATGTTGGAGATGTATTCCAGGGCCGCGCCCTGGCAGGTGGCGGCGCCGTGGCCGGTGCCGATGACGATGCGCTGCCGTTCGCCCTTTTCCATCCTGGAGACGGCCTCGAGATAATGGTCCCGGGCTTCGAGCGCGTGGGGCGGCGAACAGATGGACCAGGTGTTGCCCGCGGCCGGTCCCAGGCCTGGCGTAGCCTCGAAATCCAGCTTGGGTCCCGTCGCGATCAAGAGGTAGTCGTAGTCCACCTGGACGGGCTGACTGCCCTCGGCGTTGGGAACGGCCATGACGAACTGTTCATCGGGATGCACCTCGGTCGCCTTGCCGGCGATGAAGACCACATTCAACTTGCGGTAGACTTTTTCCAGATCGAACAGGGTCTTGCCGATGTCCATGCGGTCGATGCCCACCCAGACCAGCGACGGGATGTAGACAAAATCAGGAGTCCGGTTGATCACCGTCACCTGGTGGTCGCGGCCCAGTTTGTCCCCCAGGTACAACGCCGCCGTATGGCCCGCGAACCCCGCTCCGATGACACAGATCCTTGCCATGATTTCCTCCCTTTCCCGCCAGGAGCAGTCCGATCGGGAAAATCACCCGCATCAATGGATCAACATGATGCTGATCTTTTCTTCCCGACCGAGGGTTTCCATGATGAAAATATAAGCCCCCGAAGCCTGGAGCGCGCCGTCCTGACCGGTGCCGTCCCAGGTGAAATGGTTTTCCCCGGCCACGGCCGTCATGCTGCCCAGGTCCTTCACCCTTCGGCCGAGAATGTCGACGATCCTGGCCGACACGGTTGCGGCCCCGCCCATGGTGAAACGGATCTCGGTTTCAGCAACGGCCCCATTACCGAAGGGGTTCGGCACCGCGCCAATGATTTTCGGTTTGTTGGACGACACGATCACGATGATGGGCCGGTCCGTGGAACCGCCGCCGGATTCGGTGTTGGTGATTTCCAATAGGGACTCATGCCTGCCCACACCCAGATTCACGGCCGACGCGCCCAGACCAACAATCACCTCGACGGTTCCACCGATGGAAATCGACCCACTCCCCGGAGAGACCGTCAGCCATGAATCAGGAACGGTCGCCGTGAACTGGGCCACTCCATCGCCTGTGTTGGTCAGGGTATACACCATCTCTTCTGGATCGAACGCCCCCCCCTGGATCCCGGAGGATTCGAACCCCGTGGACGGCGTGACCACGAAATTCGAACCCAGCGGATCAATGGTCTCCAAAGTCATCGCGCCCGTCCCCGGAGGAGGGTCGAGCCAATCGCTCAGCCGCGTCTCGCTGGTTCCGCCCCCCGTCCAGGACACAAAAAACCGGGCATACCAGTCTGGAAGATCGTTGCCGCAGGCAGCCGCACCACCGTGGAGCTGACCGACAACGAAATGGTCCTGATCAAACAGGGGAGATCCGGACGAACCCCCTTCGGTCGTCCCCAGGTCCCAGTCCAGGACGCGCAGGTGGGTGCCGTCCCCGGGGTTGGTCATGCCCTGGTAGGTGGTAATGGACAGGGGATCGTTTTCGAAGCTGATGCTTTTTTCATCAGTGCTGGGATGGTGGATGGCGACGGCGCTCGTGGGCACGCTGTCGCTACGATTCCAGCCGGCGTACTTGACGTTGAAGGCGGGATCCGGAGTATTGTCCAACTCCAGCAACGTCACGTCCGAGGTCTCGTATTCTGCCCGCAAGGTCGATCCGCTCTGGCTGTCGTCGAATGAACCGCCGTCCTGCTGGCCGCAAGTCGGACTCTCATAATTCCAGTACACCACCACCGTGGGCGCCACGTTTGCCCGGACATTGCAGTGGTAGGCGGTCAGGAAATAGGGCGTACCATCCTCGGCCGTATTGTTGATCATGAACCCGGTACAGAGAATGAACCCATTCCTGGAAAAGACCCCGACCGTGGCAATCTCATCCCGCCAGGGATCGCCCTCCTCGCAGATGACGTCGA
The DNA here is from genome assembly GCA_030643455.1 of Candidatus Krumholzibacteriia bacterium. Lineage (GTDB taxonomy): Bacteria > Krumholzibacteriota > Krumholzibacteriia > LZORAL124-64-63 > LZORAL124-64-63 > JAGLCY01. The sequence continues at coordinate 7,265 of DAOWLV010000009.1, forward strand.
TGTTGCAGGACCCTGATTTATCCGAGAGATCTTCCCCGAAGAACCGGTAGCCCTGCCCGATGGAGGTCAGTTCAAGATCGACCTGCCAGCCCAGGTCCGGATCCACCTCCAGTTCAACCACCACTTCCTCGGCCAACAGGACGGAAGTCCACAGTTCCCCGTGATCAGCGTTGTCCGACTCGTCGAAGGCCAGGACCGGACCCCCGCCCGAGGCGGGATAGACCAGCATCCGGGCCCCATGGGGCAACCAGAACCGGGTGAATCCGAGATTCAGGGAGAGGACGCCCGGACTATTGATCCGAAGCCGCCAGAGGCTCCGGCCGGACGGGAGAGTTTCCCAGGTACCGGCGTCGTCCGGCGTCAGGGAGACTTCCTCGGGAAAAGCGAACCGGTAGGGCAAACCCTGTTCCTGGCGATCCAGGTCTTCCCGGGCCAGAAGGTCGCGATCCAGTTCCGGCACCTGGTGCAGAGCCACCTCGGCCAACGGACGCACCGACCACCGCACCGAAGCCGGTTCGGCGTCAGCGCCCAGAAGCATTCCAGGGGTCACCATCACGAAAAGGAGAAGGGCAAGGCCCAGAGTGAAAAACCGGTTGTTCATTGTTTCCCTTTCGGAATGTCATCCGTATCGGTCTGAAGTTCTTTTCCGTGAACCGCTTCCACGGCGTTCCAGGCTATGGACCAACCCAGGATGACCTGGGAAAGGTAATGCTTGCGGTCGTTGATCCTCGACCAACCCGTCAAGACCGATCCGAAGCGGGCCGCCCATCTGGTGTTGAGATTCCCCGTCCGCCGGGCCAGGTTCAGCCAGGGAATCGCCGCGATGAAGGCGTGCCCCGAGGCCGAATTGTCGTCACTCATGGGCCGCCACCGCGGGTTCGGGTTCTCGTCCGAAGGACGGTTGGCCCCCAGTCCCCGCTGCAACGTCCACAGGACCGGCAGCCCGACGACCATCGCCTCGAAATTGTTTCGGCCCCAACTGCTGAAGGAACCCGTACGAACCCAAGCATCGACCGCAGCGACCAGGAACCAGTTCACGAACCAGAACCTCTCGCCAAAGCGGTTGACGAGGTGGGACGCGGTGTCGGTGCCGGACGATTTGAGGGTCCCGGTGTGGAACTCGTCCACCGCCTCGTCGACGCCGCTGTAAGCCAACGCCCCCGCGGCGGCAACCGCGCCGCCAAGGCGCAGAAAACTTCGCCGGCTGTAGTTGCGCCGCCAGTGACTCCCCGTTCCTGTCAACAGGGGGGCCTTGGGACCACCCCGGCGCGAGCGGCCGGGCATCACCAGAAGCGCACAGATCAGGGACAGGCCGATGGCGATCCACATACCGCGTCAACCTGCTTCCGGCGTCATGGCGGTCATCCCTGTTCCATTTCCCTGACCAGATCGGCCACGGCCACCGCGATGGCTGGCGCACAGGTCAGTCCCGGAGATTCAATGCCGACCAGATTGATCAAGCCGCCAAGATCGTCAGTTTCCCTCTGGATCACGAAATCCCTGAAACCCGTCAGCGTCAGTTTGGGACGAAGTCCGCACATGGCCGGGGTCAGATCATCCATTTCGAGCCAAGGCAAGAACCGCCTGGCATCCTCATAAAACGACGCCTGCCGCCCGGGATCAACCCTGTAGTCCAGATCGAATACCCCGGCAGATGTGTTGGCGTCCCGGGGATCGTTCTGCATGACCTCGAGATCGGGGCCCAATTTCATCTGGCCCGCCAGATCCAGGCAGACATGAACGCCCAGACTCAGGCCCGAGGAAGGAGGCACCGGGTAGATCAAGCGGCTGATCCGGCCATCGTGGGCATTGTTGACCGAAAAGTAGTTGCCCTTGGTCAGATGCTGGGTCCAGCCCCGCTCGACGATGTCGATCCCCGCCAAAGCCGCCACCCGGTCCGCCCACAGGCCCGCGGCGTTGATGACGATCCGGCTGGTATGCCGCCAGCCCTCCCGGCGGCGGTCGCCCGTCGGAGTGATCGTGACTTTCCAGCCGTCCTCGTGGCGGTCAAGGTCCGTGACCCGGGAACCGGTCAGGACCTGAGCGCCCCGTTCGGCTGCCAACTGGGCGTAGGCGCGTGTGGCACCTTCGGCATCAAAAATGGCGGTCCGGGGTGAATAGAGCCCTGCCATGGCCCTGACATCGGGCTCCATGGTGATCAATTCCGCCGCGTCGATGAGCCGCAGATCCTTCACCCCATTGGCCTGACCCAGGGCCAGCAAGCGTTCCAGTTCCGGGATTTCGGCGTCCTGCACCGCGACGATCACCTTGCCGCACTCCCGGTAATCGACTCCAGCCTCGTGGCAGAATTCCTCCAGAAGCCTCCTGCCGGCGACGCAGTAGCGGGCCTTCAGGGATCCGGTCGGGTAATACATTCCGCCGTGGGACACCTCGCTGTTGCGGGAGGTGGTCTCCCGCCCCAGTCCGGACTCCATTTCCAGCAGGACGGTGCTCAACCCCAGCCGGGACACTTCCGCAGCCACGGCGCAGCCCACGATTCCACCTCCGACCACCGTTACATCGAGATCGAACATGGAACTCCTCAGTGGGAATCGTGCTTGCGCAACCAGGTCTTGTAGTCGACTTCTTCGTAGGCCTTGGTGCTGATGTATTCAAGCACCCGCAGGAGTTTTTCCGGCCCGGCGTATCCTTCGATGCTCGTCAGACCCTTGCCCTGGGAGTCGAGAAACCAGAGGGTCGGCAGGCCGTTCACCGCGTATTTGCGTGCCAGGGAAGGCAGTTTTTCCGTATCGACCAGCACCGCGACGAAATTATCAGCCATGAAACGGATCACCTTGGGGTCCGTGTACGTTTCCCTTTTCATCTTCTTGCACCAACTGCACCAGTGGGCCGTGAAATGAATGAAGACGGGCTTGTCGAAATCCCGCCCCTGGGACAGTCCCTCGTTGTAACCCAACCAGGTGATCGAACGGAGATCATCCTTTTCCTTGTCGGCGGCCACTGCAGAAACCGATATCATCAACAAGAGGATCGCCAGGAGGAGGTATCTTCCCTGCCGGGCGGCGATGGTCGTCATGATGTTCTCTCTTTCTCGGCAAAAACCGGCCAAGGCCAATCTTCCGGCAAGGGCGCGGTCAGGGTCAACGTTTTCCCGCCCACCGGATGGGAAACGGTCAGATTCAGTGCGTGCAGGGCGATGCGATGATCGGCCAACCGCCGCTGCGAGCCATATTTGACGTCACCCAGCAACGGGTGGCCCGCCAGGGCGAACTGGGCTCGGATCTGGTGGCGCCTGCCGGTCACCGGCCGGACCTCCACCAGGGACCAACCGCCCTGCGACTCGATCACATTGTAACCCAGCAGGCTTTCCCTGGCTCCGGGAAAGACCTCCTGTTCAGCCCGCGTCACACCCCGCGAATCCCCCTTGGCGGCCAGCCAGCTGCGCAACTGGTCCCCGCCTGCCGGCGGACGCCCTTCGACCACGGCCCGGTAGACCTTATCGACGGTTCCGTCCCGGAATTGAACCGACAACCTGCCGGCGGCCTTGCTGGTGGTGGCCAGCAGGACCACGCCCGAGACGTTGCGGTCCAGGCGGTGAACCAGCCCGAGGTACACATTGCCCGGTTTGGCGTACTTTTGTTTCAGGTACGACCCGGCCACGTCCAACAGGGTTTCATCGCCGCTGCGGTCGCCCTGGACCAGCAGACCGGCCGGTTTATACACTGCCAAAAGATGATTGTCCTCGTACAGGACCTCGAGTTTCATCAAACAACTCCCGGTAGAAGATAATTCCCCACTATTCTACTCTGTTGACTGAATAACTGACAAGAATCGCCTGAGACCCTATCTTTGCCCGGTACAAAAGCCCACCGACATCTACTCTGGCCGCTCTTTCCCCCGAGACAAGCCGCAGCCCCGAGGTGATCCCATGTTCCGACGGATGAAATCCACTACGCCAGTCCTTTTCCTGTCCCTGGCCGTGCTTCTGACGGGTCTGCTGATGGCTGCCGGCTGCAGCGACTCACAAGAGGATGCCTCCACGACAAAGACGGACCACGCCGGGAAACCCACCCCCCGGTACAACCGGGAAGCGGTGACCATGGAGAAACTGACCTACCCGGAATCCAAGACCGTCGAACAGAACGACGATTACCACGGCACCCAGGTCGCCGATCCCTACCGTTGGCTCGAGGACGTGGACTCCGAAGAGACCCACGACTGGGTCCTACGCCAGAACGAGGTCACCTTCGGCTTCCTGGAATCCATTCCTGCCAGGCAGAAATACGCCGACCGTCTGACGGAAATCTGGGACTACGCCAAATACAGCGCCCCCTTCAAGGAAGGCGGCCGTACCTTTTTCTACAAGAACGACGGTTTGCAGAACCAGTCGGTGCTCTACGTCCAGGACTCGGCCGACGCGGAACCTCGCGTTCTTCTGGATCCCAACAAGCTGAGCGAGGACGGCACCGTGGCCCTGGGCGGCGCGAGCATCAGCCGCGACGGGAAATACATGGCCTGGTCCACCAGCGTCAGCGGCTCGGACTGGCACACCTGGTACGTACGTGACATCGCCTCGGGGGAGGATCTCGAGGACAAGATCGAGTGGAGCAAGTTCAGCGGCGCCGCCTGGGACCATGATACCCGGGGATTCTACTACAGTCGCTACGAAGCTCCCCGCAAAGGTGAAACCTTCGAAGACGTCAACTACTACCAGAAGCTTTATTACCACCGGCTGAACACCAGCCAGGACGAGGACACCCTCATCTACGATCGGCCCGACCAGAAGGAATGGGGTTTCGGGGGCGACGTCAGCGAAGACGGGCGCTACCTGGTGATCACCGTCTGGCAGGGCACCAGCCACAACAACCGTCTGTACTACAAGGACCTGCGCGACAGGAGCCTGGTCATCCACGAACTGCTGAATGAAAACGACGCCAAGTACACCTTCCTGGGTAACGACGGTCCGGCTTTCTTCTTCCGCACCAACAAGGACGCGCCGAAGGACCGCATCATCGCCATCGACATCACCCGGCCCGAGCCCGCCCACTGGAAAACCATCATTCCCGAAGGCGCAGATCCCATCGACGGGGCCAGGATCCTGGACAACAGTTTCGTGATCAACACCATGCACGACGTGGTCAGCGTGGTGAAAGTCTACGACCTGGACGGCACCTACAAGAATGAAATCAGGATGCCCGGCCTGGGAAGCGTCGGCGGTTTCTCCGGTCATCCCGAGGACACGGACACCTACTTCGTGTTCAACAGCTACCTGAATCCCAGCGAGATCCATCATTACGATTTCCGCACGCGCAAGAGCACACTCTTCCGCAAGCCGGACATCAACTTCGATTTCACCGGCTATGAGACCGAGCAGGTCTTCTACAAGAGCAAGGACGGCACCAAGGTGCCGATGTTCATCGTTCACAAAAAGGGCCTGGACCTGGACGGCTCCAACCCGACCATCCTTTACGGTTACGGTGGATTCAATGTCTCCCTGAATCCCCGTTTCCGGACCTCGCTGCTGCCCTGGCTCGAGCAGGGCGGCGTCTATGCGGTGGCGAACCTGCGCGGCGGCGGCGAATACGGTGAACAGTGGCACCAGGACGGCATGCTGGAGAACAAGCAGAATGTCTTCGACGATTTCATCGCCGCGGCGAAATACCTGATCAACGAGGGTTACACCAACCCGAACAAGCTGGCCGTATCCGGCGCCAGCAATGGCGGCACCCTGGTCGGCGCGGTTGTGAACCAGAGGCCCGAGCTGTTCGGCGCCGCCCTGCCCGACGTAGGCGTGATGGACATGCTGCGCTTCCAGCACTTCACCATCGGCTGGGCCTGGACCAGCGACTATGGCAGCAGCGAGGATGCCGAGATGTTCCCCGTTCTGTATGCCTACAGCCCGTACCACAACCTGAAGCCGGGCGTGAAATACCCCGCGGTGATGGTCACCACCGCCGACCACGACGACCGGGTGGTTCCCGGCCACAGCTTCAAGTACGCGGCCAGGCTGCAGGCCTGCCAGGCGGGCAACCTGCCCACCCTGATCAGGATCCAGACCAAGGCGGGCCATGGTGGAGGCAAGCCGACCGCCATGCTCATCGAGGAACTGGCCGACACCTACGCGTTTCTGCACAAGGTGCTGGGGTTGGGGGACGATGACTGACGACCAACCACGGCGAAAGCCGGGATGTGGCTGTTGATATGGGGTTTCCGGCCCGGGTGGGTAGTTTTTTCCGTGTCTGACCCAAGGGAACCAAATATATTGCAGGGTTCAGGCTGGATCTCATGTTGTTAACTCATTTGTTATCATGAGGTTACTTGTCAAAAGTGCCCCCGGGGGCACTTTTATGAGCTATTTTATTTGTTTTCAACGTGTTAATATTTTCCATTGGTCTTAATTTTGTTTTTGACAATATATTTATAGTCAAACATGGGGTTTTGACAACATATTTATTGTCCTCAAACGCCCCCCGGGGGGTGTTTTTCGCAATGATATCCAATATTCCAGTTCGCCTGGAAACGTCGCACAAGACGTTGATCTTGCCGGACACAGTTTCAGAATCAGTTATGTAGGAACACTCTCGGAATCGGTCCATCAACATAGTCCCCTTTGATGTGAATTCCGGCGATTTGATCCTGGACTTTTTGAAGCATCCCTGGTCCTGACCGAACCGCTGTTCCTCCTGCTGGTCCCACTGCAACTAAAGTTTCAGCATTGTGGTGGGCTTCTAGCATCAGCTTCAGATTCATTGCATAATTAAAAAGCAGCTCGCCCTCCGGCATTTCTCTTTCGGGCAGGGGTGTTTGGATAATTGGATCAAGAACAACTGTAATTGGTATCTGGTAGCCTTTAAAAATTACCTTGGGTGTACCGCGTTCAAAAAAAACGCGCTCAACAATAGAGCCTTCTGGCATACGGTCCAATTCAGAATAAATCTGAGCGATTTTTTCTTCCTCATCCTCATCCGTTTTTTCTGCCTCAAGCAGTGATGTTCTAGCGGCTTGAAGGCATGTATTAATTGCTTTATCAAATACAAAATATGCATCTCGACAAGACATACCATCCTTCATTAAATCTTCGATAAACTTATTCTCTTTGTACTTTTCATCACACTCGTCTTCTGTCGGCCCTCTCTTTATATTTAGAAGAGGCTGCCCATCTAATAACAACTCCATTTGCCCAGGCAAATATTCCAGGGAGAATTGATGGTATTGTTCACCATTGAAAACAAAAGCCACGTTTGCGTCAACGACCACATCCAGAATAAAACCTTCTTGGTGGTCTGCCCCTAAGCCAGCGGGGGGGTAAAAAAGCTGAATAAAACAAAAAACCCATAGTATGTATTTCATAGCTAGCCCCTTTCGCTATCGAAATAATGTTTTTCCAAGTCCACAAGAAAGCTTTTCATCTTTTACAACCCGGCCTTGATAATATTATTGGGAATTGGACAATTCTCAAAACCAATAGAAGCCGAAAGCAGGCCCAGGCCACCTATGAACTCGGGTTTTGAAAAAACCCAGATGGCTCCTAATCCCCCACACGCGGCCGAGCCAAAACCAGTGCCCCGAGAATGACAACCAGTCCCAGCGCAACCCGCACGTAAGCAGCTTCTTCACCAAACACCAGCCACGACACCAGCACCGCCAATGGCACCTTCAGATTGTTGGCCGAGGCCAGCAGTCCGGCCCCCACACGGGTCGCCCCCTTGTTCCACAGGTAGAAACCCAGCGCCGTCGGCATCAGGCCCAGGTACAGCAGCACCCACCAGGCCTTGCCGTGCCATCCGGCCAGGGGCTGGCCGCCACCTGCCATCCCGACCAGGACCGCGACCAGGGTGAACAGGGCGGCTCCCAGGTACATCCAGCCCAACAGGATTGCTTCACCAGTTGCAGTCCGCCGCTTCAAGCGGACGAAATAGACCTGCCCCGCCGCGAAACACAGGTTGGCCCCTTGCAGCAGTACGATGCCACGCCAGTCGGCGTCGGCGGGCATGGCGGTGGTCACGACCACGCCGGCGCCGACCACCGCCAGCGCCGCGCAAACCAGATGCCGCGGGCGAAATTTTTGCTCCAGCAGGTCGGAAAACAGGACCACGTACAAGGGGGTGAAGATCGTGAACAGGGCCACCATCCAGGCGGGCAGCCAACGGTAGGATGCGATGTACAACACATACATCAGGCCGAACTGGATCATACCCAGACCCATGGCCGAATACACGGTGCGGCGGGAAAGGGAGGATTTCAAAACCAGGGGTGAAAAAGCCGCCGCCGCCAATAGAAGGCGGCCGCAGGAAACCGCCACCGGGTCGAGCCCGGCCAGTTGCCCCTTGATGAGGCCGAAGGAAAAAGCCCACAGCAGTGAAGCGGCCAGCAGATGGATCATGACATCCCTGTCGGGCTGGATTCCCGAGCGATCAACGGATGAGAGCCATGGGACGAACCTGGTTGAGGCCCTGACTGGTCAACCGCGCGAAGTAGGTCCCCGAAGCCACGGCCCGGCCCGACTTGTCGGTTCCGTCCCACCTGAACGAATTGTCGCCGGCGGGCCGCACTTCGTCGACCAAGGTTGTGACCAGTTTGCCGGAAACATCGTAGACCGCCAGCCGCACAGCCTGATCGGAGGGCAAGGTGAACCGGATCTCGGTGGCCGGATTGAAGGGGTTGGGCACGTTTCCGACCAGCTTCGCCACACCGGGCAAATCCTCTTGAACCGGCGAGGCGCCCTGGTCATTGACCTCGCGCAGCACCCAGTGGTCGGGATCCAGTTCCACGGAAAAAACCGGGTCATCCACCTGGAAACTGTACCACTGGACCTCTTCGCTGTTGTCGATCACGAAGGTCATCGACCCGCCGAGGGTTTCGACAACGACATCCAGGGGCATGGAAAACAGGCCGCCTTGATTCTGAACCTGCTCCACGCGAATCGAGAGCTGATGCCCCGCGCCCGCAGGCCCCGAATCCCAGGAAAAATCGTAGCGGGGATAATAATCGCCGTAGATCCACTGCTGGAAAAACGCCGTCAGGTCCAGACCCGAGACATCCTCCATCACCGCCTGGAACTGCTCGGTGGTCGCACTGCCGTGACCGTAGGTATCCAGGTAAAGACCAAGGGCGGTGAAAAAATCGGTTTCGCCCAGCATGTGGCGCAGCATGTGGGGAATCCAGGAAGCCTTCCGGTAGCTGAGGTCATAGTCGAAAATGCTCCAGAAGTTCGATGGATCCTCCACGAAGATGGTGCCGCCCCCCAGGTAGCGGGCGCCGGCCATCTCGTCATGGTAGCCCGCCACCCCTTCATTCACTTCCCGCCAGTATGCCTCCGACCAGGTGGCGAAACCCTCGTTCAGCCATATGTGGCCGAAATCGGCGCAGGTCACCAGGTCGCCGAACCACTGGTGCGCCAGTTCGTGGGAGATGATCCCCTGGCCATATGCTCCGTAGTTCAAGCTGGTCAGGGTCTGATGTTCCATGCCCCCGCCCCAGGGAAAATGGACGTGGCCATATTTTTCGTTCAGGAAGGGATACTCGCCGAAAGCCGCGGCAAAAGCCGTGATCATGTCCGGGGTGATGGCATAACCGCTGGTGGCCGCATCGACCTGATCGGCCACCACGAAATAGTCCAGAGGCATCGTGCCGCCCTGGGCCGAATGGTATTCGTCGTGAAGCACGGTGAAAGGATGAACGGTCAGGGCCACCAGATATGTGACGATGGGATACCGCTCCCGCCAGAAATAGGTCTTCTTGCCGGGCTCGGGGGTGGTCACCTCGACAAGCAAACCGTTGCTGGCCACGACCAGGTCGTCGCGCACGGTAACGGTGATGTCCACCGAATCGGCCTTGTCGGTATTCAGATCCTTGCACGGCCACCAGTCCCGCGCCCCGTAGGGTTCGCTCAGCGTCCAGATCAAGGGATGGCCCCCGTAGCTGCTCCAGCCGAAATTATCGCCTGCAGGATTCCCGGAGTATTCGATTTCCACGGTGCCCTGCTCGCCAAGCAGGTAGGTACGATCCAGGGTCGTGGTGAGGATGCTGGCGGCGTGGCTGAAGGAGACAACCTGGCCGCCGGCCCGCACCTGCCCCACCGTCATGTTGTATTTGAGATTCAGATCAAGGGTCGAGATTTCGGCGCCGGTGACCTCGAATGTCACCGATACCTTGCCCGTCCGGGTATTGCTGTCCTGGTTCAGTTCGAGAACCAGATCGTAGAAATGGACATCATACAGAGCCATGTTGGGCGTGGCGTTCATGAGTTGGGCCTTGTCCAGGCGGGCCCCCTTGGCCAGCAGACGGGCCTTGGTCTCGGCCTCCTGGATCAGGAACTGGCGGGTTTCGTACTGATTTGTCCAGGGCGTGTTCGCCGGAAGTGGAGCCAGGGGTGTCACCTCGCCGAAACTGGTCGCCGCAGGGCTCGCCACCAGGGCCAGAGCCAGTGCCGACAGACCGGCCGCACGAAAACAAAATGACCTCCGTGAACCACATAACAGAATTTTGCACAACAAGTTGTCGATTCGCATCCCGAAGGGCCTTGCCATTGAATCCGCCACCTTTCAAATCTGGAAAAAACAGGGCGAGATCATTATCCCGCTGTTGATATTGTACTGCATTTTGCCGGGCTAAACAACCGGGAGCCCCGTTGGGATGAACTCCCATCCAAGGCCGGAAACTGGCATCCGAGGCCGTTTGCTCCCATATTTTCCGGTTCCCGGGACAACCTGCACCTGAGCCCTCTCCGCCAAAGGAAATGATCGATGCCGACCTACGAATACGAATGCTCGCGATGCGGGGTCATCACCGAGGAATTCAAGCCCATCTCGGCTCCCAAGAGGCAGCGCTGTCCCAAGTGCCGGGGCAAGGTCACGCGCCTCATCTCCGGGGGCATGGGTATCCATTTCAAGGGGTCGGGCTTTTATGTCAACGATTCCCGAGGTAAGATGACCAGCGGCGGCAAGGACGAATCCGCCCCGGCCCCCAGCAGTGAAAGCAAGGCAGACAAAAAATCCGAATAGTCGGCACGCCGCATTCCGGAGGACGCCATGGCAACCGAAAACGTATTTGTCGAGGTCGATGGACTGAAGATCGGAATCGCGTCCGGTATCACCGTGCTGCAGTTGCTGGACCAGAGGGATAGCCTCGACCCCCACGAGGACGACCCCATCGTCATCGCGTCGATCAACGGCCGCCGGACCAGCCTGGCCGAACCCCTGTTCGGGGACGAACGGATCCGCTTCATCCGCCTGAATTCCAAGGAAGCCCAGACCACCATCCAGCGCACCGTCCAGTTCCTGGCCCTGGCCGCCGCCGAGGATCTCTTTCCCGGACACACCCTCAATGCCCATTTCAGCTGTGGGCAGGGCATGTACTGCGAGCTGGACCGGCCCGAACCGTTGACCGACCTCGAGATCACCGCCCTGGAATCCCGCATGAGACAGCTGGTGGAAAAGAATCTGCCCCTGACTCCGCAGCGGTTCGGGCTGCGGGCCATTCAGAAGATCTATCAACGCCGGGGCGACCTGCGCAGCCTGACCACCGCCAAGTATCTGCGGCGCGATTCCCTGGTTTTCTACAGCATGGATGGTTCACAGCTGCTCTATTTCGGCCGCCAGCTTCCATCCACGGGATACGTGCGCGCCTTCCGTCTGGCGCCCGAAAACCCCGGGTTCGTTCTGCTGACCAACCTCAGGGGCGAACCGGACCGGGTTCCAGATTACATCCCGCAGCCGAAGCTGCTGGACACCCTGCGGGAGTACACCTCCTGGGCGGAAAAGATCGGGATGCAGGACACCGGCAGCCTCAACGAGTTCATCGTCAACGGGCGCACGAGCGACCTGATCCAGATCTCCGAGGCCCGTCACAACAAGTTCTTCGTGGAAGCCGCCCAGCGGGTGGCCGACCTGCCGGAAGAAGGCCGCCTGGTCCTGATGGCGGGCCCCTCCAGCTCCGGCAAAACCAGCAGTGCCAAGAGGCTGATGGTCCAGCTGCGCGTCCTGGGACTGGAGCCAATGGCCATGTCCCTGGACAACTATTTCGTTGATCGGGAAAAGACTCCGCGGGACGAGGACGGGGATTACGATTTCGAATCCCTGGGCGCCTTGAACATCGATCTGTTCAATGAACATCTCAAGGCCCTGATGGCCGGCGAGGA
>DAOWLV010000122.1 GCA_030643455.1 Candidatus Krumholzibacteriia bacterium
ACGATCACCGCGGCCGGGTGGATGGCCGCCGATTCATGATCTTCCCGGTGGATGCCGTAATTGCCGATGTGGGCGGCCGTGAAGACGACAACCTGCCCGGCGTAACTTGGATCGGTCAGGATTTCCTGATACCCGGTCATGCCGGTATGGAAAACCACTTCGCCGCCGGCGGCCAGTGGCGCGCCGAACAGTCGCCCGGAAAAGACACGACCGTTTTCCAGGGCTATGAATGCTTCCATCAACGGTCCTTCCGGTGGCTTGGCGCAGGAGGCGTGAGGTCCATAAGCTGGGCCAGGCGGTCCATGGGGTCGATCAGGGTGTCCATCACCGATCCCAGTCCCATCAGGTACTGCAGCAGATGGCCCAGGCCCAGATTGAAGCCGGCCCGAGGGGGATCCCCGGGACTGACACTTCCTTCCATGGTGATGCCGGAGTAGGGCAGGATGTAGGCCACGTTCAAGGCGACCTCCTCGTCGCCGGGACCTGCCTGGTCCACAGGCAGGTGCGTCACCATGAAGGGCAGGTTTCCACAAAACCGGGTCAGGGTTGCTTCGGCCTCGGGATGCAGCTCCTGGCCGAAGGGTATCGACCAACCGCGGGAACCCACGATTTCCAGGGCCTGCCGGTATTTGATCCGGGGATGGGATACGTGGAGCATGCGGTCCAGACGGGTGACGTCGCGTCCGCCCAGCAGGTCGGCTCCCAGGTTGAAGGCCACGGCCTTGAGCAGGTCCTCCTGGAGGTCCGTCAGGTCATCGAGAGACAGATCAATTCCTGCGGCTTCCATGAGCTTGAATCCCCTCAAGTGACGCGGTTCCTGCCTGCCGCCGGTGGGAAGGATTTCACTTTCGCACCACACGCTCGGGAAACCGCTCCGAAGCATGCCGTCCAGCTGGATGCGGGCGGGATGGTCGGCCATGGCGGTCACGGGGACTTCGTGGAAACCCCGGTCCTCGAAGAACCCGCGGATGGACCGCACGACAAAGTTGTGGATGGCCAGCCGTCGGGCCAGGGGGCGGGGACGACCCGGGGCGTCGAACATGGCGGATTGGCGAACGGGTGACTGACCGGAAGGTCCGGCGGTGGCGGCGGCTGCCATGGGGCATCTCCTTTTTGACGCTCGCGGACGTCAGTTAAAGGGAGTGAACGGTGGTATCAGGCTCGGTTCGGACAAAAAAAACCTCAGCCGTTCATTGGAACGATTGAGGGGTCCGGTTGCTTTTTCTGGAATTGTCCATCCGGTTCCTTTCGGGGCTCACGGGCCCCGGTTAAAGGATTTTCGGCACGATAACCGCAGGCCCGGGCCATGTCAAGGCCCGGGCCGAACCAGGATATCAGTGGCTCCCGGAGCCCTCGAGATGCGTATCCATGAACTCGAGGATCGCGTTGTAACCCTTCACGCGGTTGGCCGATTTGCGGAAACCGTGGCCTTCGTCCTCGAAGACCAGGTATTCCACGGTGCCTCCGTTGGCCCTGATGGAGGCGACCATGTCATCGCTTTCCCTCTGCAGCACCCGGGGATCGTTTGCGCCCTGCAGGATCATGAGCGGCCTGGTGATCTTGTCGCCGTGGAACACCGGGCTGGTGGCGCGCAGGAATTCCTCGTCTTCCACCGGGTGGCCGATTTCATCGTAGAGGGCCTTGCGGAAGTTTTCCCAGTAGGGAGGGATGTTCTCCAGGGTGAGCACCCAGTTGGCCACGCCGAAGATGTCCACTCCGCAGGCGAATTCCTCTGGTTCGAAGGCCAGGGCGGCCAGGGTCATGTAACCGCCGTAACTGCCTCCCATGATGCCGATGCGGTCGGGATCGACCCAGTCCAGGGTTTTCAGGTACTCCTTGGCGTCCACGCAATCCCACAGGGGTTCCCGTCCATGGCGCCGGTCGTCGGCGGCGTAGAAACTCTTCCCGTATCCGGAACTGCCCCGGTTGTTCACCGCGAACAGGGCGTAACCGTGGTTCAGCAGGAACTGTTTCTCCCCGTGGTATCCCGCCCGGCTCTGACCGCCAGGACCACCGTGGATCCAGAGCATGACCGGAACCTTGTTCTCGGCGCTGGCCCCGATGGGTTTGAACAGGGGGCCGGGAATGATCATGCCGTCACGGGCAGGAAAACGGGCCACGGTGCTGGCCACCAGATCGTCAGGATCGATTTCCGGATTCAGGTTGTCGGTCAACTGCCGGAAAATGCCCGTTTCCAGGTTGAACAGGAACATGTTGCCGGGCATGGTGTCGCCCGAAACCGTCAGCTTCATCAGCTTCTCCGAGTGGGAAAAGGCGATGCGGCTGACCGTGCCTTCAGGCAGGCCTTCCAGCACCACGTCCTTGCCGTCCTTGGTGATCCGGACCTTGGTGTAACCGTCTTCGTTGGTGCCGATGACCTGGTACTTGCCCGTCAGGCTGAAGTAGGCGAAGGCAACGTCCCAGTTGGTTGAGAAAACGTCTTCGTGGGTCCCGGCAGTAAAATCGTACCGCTTGAGGGCCATGAATTTCCCTGTGACATTGGTCGAATAGTAGAGATACCTGCTGTCCGGGCTCAATGTCTGGGGCTGGAAGGAAGCCTGCCCTTTGTGCTCACTGATCAGGAAGGGAGCTCCGCCGCCTTTGAGGTCGACCACCAGGATGTCCGAGTCGTTGCTGGTGTTTGTCTTGGTCAGAACAATCCAATGCCCGTCCGGTGTGATGTCGAAGGGGTCGAAGCCATCTTCGTTCCGGTAGACCATGGATTTTTCCAGGGTTTCGACATCCCACTGGAACAGATCGAAAAAGCGCGGATCCCGCTGGTTGTTTTGGGTAAAGAAGGATTTCAGATCCTGGTGGAATCCGGCGAAACCCTCCTTGGTCTCATCACCCTCGGTCAGGTCGCGCACCGTCCCTTCCGAATCGCGCAGGAAAAGGTGATTGTTCTCGTTTCCGCCCTGGTCGCGGGAAAAGAGGATGCGGTCATCGTTGGGCATGTAGGCCACGCCGAAGGTGGTGTCTTCGCCCTCGGTGACAGCTGTACGCTCGCCGGTAGAGAGGTCCATCTCGTAGACGTTGAAAACCCCGGTCTCGTTGCTCGATACCAGGAGCTTGGTTTCGCGGTGGTTGAACGAACTGCCTCCGACAGACACGGTCTTCATGAACTGTTCCATGGTGTAGGTTTTCGAGGGACCGATACGGGTTTCGGCCGTGTCGACCTGTTCGGTGGAGCAGCCGGCCACCAGGGACAGGATGCAGGTCAAGGCCAGAAGCGATCGTTTCATGGATACTTTCTCCCGTGCTAGATGGAAGTGATGAAAATTACCGGGATTCAATACGCCTGCCGGGACGGAGTGTTTCTCCCGCCGGAAAATACTTGAAAGGGCGTATTAGTCAAATCCCGAACAGAAGCTCCACGCAGGTTCGAAAGTACCGGGGTTGGCTGCCGCAGCCAAGGTTGCTATAATTCTCCACTAACCTCAAACTCCGGGAGACCATCATGATTTCCGTACGTCGGCTTCTCGCAACCGTGCCCGTTATCTACCTGATGGCCGCCGCACCCGCCCCGGGCACCACCTTCGAGGACCGATTCCACGATGAGACCCTGCGCATCGACTACAATCACACCGGCAACGCAGCCGAGGAGTTCGTGTCGCTGGACCAGCTATGGCGGCAGGGCGCCTGGGCGGGAAGCCGCAAACATCTGATCGACGAACTGGACCTGGGCCGCTACTACGCGAAAATCTACGATGCCGCCTCCGGCCAGCTGATCTGGTCACGCGGATTCGATTCCTATTTCGGGGAATGGCAGACCACCGGCCCGGCCGGCGAGGGAATCCTGCGAACCTATCACGAGTCGGTGCTGGCTCCGTTGCCCAAGGCTCCCGTGGTGTTCACCCTGGAATCGCGCGACACCGACGGGTTCCTCCAGGAATTCTTCCGCACTCCCATCGTTCCCGACAGCTGGATCGTGCGTCTGGATCCGGCGCCGGCCGGGATTATCATCGTCGAGGGATTCATCGGGGGCGACCCCCACGGTTGCGTGGACATCGCCATCGTGGGTGAGGGGTACACACCAGCGGAAGTCACCAAGTTCGAAGCAGACGTTAAACGGTTCACCGAGGTGATGATCAATCACGAACCCTATAAATCCCACAGCGACAAGATCAACATACGCGGTGTTCTGTTGCCTTCCCGGGAATCGGGTTGCGACGAACCCAGCCGCGGCGTCCACAAACGCACCGCCCTGGGCTGCACTTTCGATTCTCTGGGTTCCGAGCGCTACATGCTGACGGAGGACAATCGCGCCATGCGGGACATCGCCCAGGCCGTGCCCTACGACGTGCTCTACATCATGGTCAATCACGAACGATACGGCGGCGGGGGCATCTACAACCTGTTCTGCACCTTCACCAGTGACAACCAGTGGAGCGAATACGTGTTCCTGCACGAGTTCGGCCACAGCTTCGCCGGGCTGGCCGACGAGTACTACACCTCCAACGTCGCCTACACCGAGTTCTACCCGCGCGGGATCGAGCCGGGCGAGCGCAACATCACCACCTTGCAAAACCCGGCGCATCTGAAGTGGGCGGAGCTGGCCACCGGTGGCGAACTGCCCACCCCCTGGAACAAGGCCGAATACGACGCCATGGATATCGCCTACCAGGAAAAGCGCGGGACCATCAACAACCACATCGCCGAACTCATGCGCGGAGGCGCCTCGCAGAAGGAGATCGCCGAAGCCAAGGCCGAGGGTGAAAAGCTGTCCTGGGATCATCAGCAGGAAGTCGACGCCTGGTTCGCCGCCAATCCCGCCGCCAATGTCGTGGGAGCTTTCGAGGGTGCCGGCTACACTTCGGAGGGCATGTACCGTTCCCAGCTGGACTGCATCATGTTCACCAAGGGCGTCAAACCTTTCTGCGCTGCCTGCCGGAGGGGCATCGTGGAGATCATCCAGAGGTACAGTGAGTAGATGATGGTTTTTCGCGCCACAAGATCGATCGTTTGGGCCGGAGCACTCGTGATTCTGCTTGCCGGTTGCGGTGAAAAAAACACGACCACACCGCCGCCCTCCGGGCCGTCGACGGGGAACATCATCATCGACGCCGAGCCCGACAGTCTGGACGGACCCTGGCATCTGTCGGGGCCGGGGGCGCCGGCCATTTCCGGCCAGGGGGACTCGACCCTGATCGGGGTCACCGCCGGTGAATATGTCATCAGCTGGGATCCGATCCCCGACTGGTACACGCCCTTTTCCCAAAAGCGGAATTTGACCGCCGGGGGTGAGATTCGCTTCGATGGCGACTACTCCCTGGAAAATCCTTTCGAGGGCCTGGAATTCGGCACCGACTCCACCCTGGAAGTGGTGACCTGGAATCTGGAACATTTCCCCAAGAACGACATCGTCACCGTCGACCTTGTGGCCCGTGCCATCATGACCCTGGACGCGGACATCCTGGCCCTGCAGGAAATCCAGGATCCCGGTTATTTCAGTGAACTGGACGACCGGTTGGCCGACTGGACGGGCATCAGGGCTGCAAGCGCCTCTTACAACATCAACCTGGCTTATCTCTACCGAAACAACGGCGACTGGGTGATGGATTCGGTCCGTGAAATATTCACGGACAGGCGACGGGAATTTCCCCGGCCTCCCTATGTGATGGAGGGACGCTTCAAGGGCGTGTCCGTCGTGGTCATCGACAATCATTTCAAATGCTGCGGCAACAACGTGATCACCGAAGATCCGTGGGATGAGGAAACACGCCGCCGCGACGCCGGCCTGCTGCTGGACGAGTATGTCAGGACCAACTATCCGGATCGGAGGGTGATCATCGTCGGCGACCTGAACGACAGTCTGACCGACAATCCCGCCAACAACGTCTTCAATGTCTTCCTGGATGATCCCGACACCTGGCGATTCGTCGACATGGACATCGCCCGGGGGCCATCTTCGGGATGGTCGTTTCCGGGCTGGCCCAGCCACCTGGATCACATCCTGATCTTTTCTCCCCTGTTTTCAGCCTGGGAAGGCCCGGACGCCGAGGTCAGTGTGGTGCCTGTTCATCAGGGATTACCGGGAGGTTGGAATGGATATGATCAGGATATCAGCGATCACCTGCCGGTCGCCTTGAAACTGATTCCCTAATCCGGCCACCCCGTTTGACCCCACGCACGCAACCAGGTACAATTACAGGGGCATTTTTCCGGCAATATGGCAAAAAGGGGTAGCCATGTTCACACTTCGCACCACTCTCCAGCGACTGATCTTTCCGATCATTTTCACCACGGCAATCCTGGCCTCGGGCTGCAGCGATGACGATCCCACCGGACCATCCATCCCGGGCGCCGACATCAGCGGTGTGGTTCGAAACCAGAACGGCGGCCCCGGCACCGGTTCCACGGTCTTCCTGGGGCGCGATCCTGTCTATTTTCCGCGGCCGGCGACCATCGTTATCGACAGTGTCCAGGCCGATGACCTGGGCAGCTATGAATTCGACGAGTTGGAGGTTGGCTCCTACCTGGTTTACGCCGGGGTCTGGGATGGTGGGGACGAGGGGTTTTCCCTGGTCAGTCCCTTCAGCAGACGTTTGAATATCGCCGCAAAATCTGCCGGCCACGTCGCAAATCTCGCACTACAGGAGGTGGCCAACGATGGAGTGGTAGAGGGCGAGATCTTCCATGAAGATGGTCAAAGCGAAACGCCCGCCGACAGCACGAACGTTGCCCTGTACCTTTACCAAGGTGCGGAATTCGTGATGGTGGACGAAACGGCCACCAACGCCGACGGCCGGTTCACCCTCGAGGAAGTCGGGACGGGCAACTACACCGTGACTGCGGATAAGGTCCTGAATCCAGGGGCCCAGTTTCCCCTTCTTGTCTTTGCGGAAAGCGAAGCCTTTTTCTGCGATGGAGAGGATCTCATCCTGTTGGATCGCCTGATTCTCCGGGATCTCATGGTGGAAAAGCCCGCTGTCTACATCTATCCCGAACAGGCGGGGCGCTTCCAGGTCGATCTGGAGTTCGGCCCGGGGATCCGCCTGACGGCCAGCGAGCCCGACTACGGCGCAGGTTGGGACGTTTTCGTTGATGAATCAGGCCGCATCGATGCGACCTGGAGTTACCTGTTCTATGAAATCGCCATGCCCGGTGCCCCGTTGATCACCCAGGGCTGGTGCCTGTCCTGGTCCCGGTTGCCCGCCGGGCTGGAGTCGATCACCGCCGACCTGGGGCTGAATGCCGCCGAGCGGGATGATTTTCTCGACTACTGGATGTCGCGGCTTCCCCGCCGAAACTACTACGGAATCCGCCCGGTCTTCGGAAACGACCTCGCTGCCTGGGTAAGGCTCGAGGTCACACCCGTGCCGGACGCGGTGCTGCGATTCTGGCTGTTCTTCAAGGGGAGTGATACGGCTGAGGAACTGACCGCGCCCCGGATTCACGAAATTGAACGATCCGGGACAACAGTCGTTGAATGGGGGGGTGCGGTCACACCCTGACCGTTGGCACCATGAGGACGGAGGCGGGATCCTTCTTCGAGGAATCTTCCCCTGCCGCAGCATCCGGCACCGGCAGTCTGGGTGGGGCGAGTCGACCGACGTGCCGCGCCAGGATCTTCGCGATTGTTTCCGAGTCGATGGGCTTGGAGATATGGTCATCCATGCCCGCGGCAAAACTGCGCTCCCGGTCCTGGTCCAGGGCGTGGGCAGTCAGGGCGATGATGGGAATCTGGGGATCCCGCGCGGGCGAATCTTCCGCCCTGATGCGTCGGGCCGCTTCGAGGCCGTCCATTTCCGGCATCTGCACATCCATGAGAATGGCGACGTAATTTTCCTGGGCAACGGCGTCCATGACCTCGTGCCCGTTGGTCACCACATCGGCCCGGTACCCGATCTTGTCGAGCATCAGACAGGCGACCTTCTGGTTGATGGGGTTGTCCTCGGCCAGAAGCACCAGCGGCTTTTGTCCGTCCGCGCCGATAATGCCGGAAGCGGCAATGTCGATGGCGGCCATCCGTTGGGATTCGAAAGTCGGGTTGGTCCCTTCGTCCGGCAGGTGTCCCGTAATTTCCCCGAGCACTGCTTCGAGTTTGCCGTGGTGAATGGGAATCGTGAGATAGGAATGCAGGCTGCTTTTCTCGAGTTCC
>DAOWLV010000198.1 GCA_030643455.1 Candidatus Krumholzibacteriia bacterium
GTATGTCACTTCGATTTCGACGGGGGAGGCGTTCGCAATCCCTACGGTCTGTCCATAGAGGTGCGTCTGGCCGGCGGCATGTCCGCCGCCGAGGCTATCGCCGACGTGGAAAATGATGACCCCGACAACGACGACTTCAGCAATCTCGTCGAGATCACCGATACGATCAACTGGACCAACACGCCGACTTTTCCCGGTCTCAAGTCCGACAACGTGGGCAATGTTCTCAACGTCGATCAGGCGGATCTGTTGGGTTATCTGACCCCATCAGGATCCACCGATAACACTCCACCCGAGGTCGCCATCACTTCGCCTGTCGGTGGGGAGATGATTCCCTCGGCCACCTACAACCAGGTCACCTGGACAGCCACTGACGCCAGTGGTATCTCCGCAGTCAATCTGTACCTGAGCGACGATGGCGTGACCTTCAAGGCCATGGCCAAGGGGCTGCCCAATACCGGGTCCTTCCAGATGTTCTACCCCAACCTGCCAAGTCCCACCAGCGTCCTGCGTGTGGAAGCAGTCGACAACGCCGGCAACGATGCCCATGCCGACAGCCCCGCCGTGTTCACCATCACACCGGTGACTCACGGCGTGGTGCCGACGACCCTGCGCGACTTCGATCTTGGCGGCACCAATCCCTTCGAGGGCAGTCCGCTGGCCGATCCGTCGCAGACCTGTATTACTTGCCACGGCGGCTACGACACGAATATCGAACACTGGCACAACTGGCAGGGCAGCATGATGGGCCAGGCCATGCGTGATCCGCTTTACATGGCCACCGTGGCGGTGGCCGAAGAGGTCGTGCCGGCGGTAGGTGATCTCTGCCTGCGCTGCCATACGCCCGGGGGCTGGCAGGAGGGACGATCCTTCGACACTTCCGGCGCCATGCTGACCGAAAAGGATCTGCAGGGTGTCCAGTGCGACTATTGCCACCGCATGGTCGATCCGATCTACGTCGGGGGCGTCAGTCCGGCACGTGACGAAGGGATCATCAACGATCTGGACCTGCCTCCCCTGGAGGCGGCAAACGGGCAGTTCGTGACGGATCCGGACCCGATCATGCGCGGTCCCTACGCGGATGCCGACGCCAGCCACCAGTTCCTGGATTCCAATTTCCACCGCACTTCCCAGCTGTGCGGCACGTGCCACGACGTGAGCAATCCTGCCTTCGTGGCCGGCGACGCGCCCGGCAAGTACGATGTTCAGGCCCTGGATACTCCACATCCCGACGGGGACCGGCGCAACATGGTCCCGGTCGAGCGGACCTTCAGCGAGTGGGAGGCCAGTGAGTACGCGTCCATGGGTGTCTACGCGCCCCAGTTCGCCGGCGATAAACCCGATGGCATCGTGTCGACCTGCCAGGACTGCCACATGCGGGACGTCACGGGCGTGGGTTGTTCGGAGGCTGGCGCACCGACGCGCACCGATCTCGGCCTTCACGATTTGACCGGCGGCAACACCTTCCTGCCGGACATTCTAGCGATCTGGTTCCCGGAGCTGGACACCGCCGCCCTCCAGGACGGCAAGCTGCGGGCCATCGCCATGCTCACGCTGGCTGCGACCATGGACCTGACCGTCACCTCGGTGGATGGCCAGCCCGCCGTCACGGTCAGGCTGACCAACGAAACCGGTCACAAGCTGCCGTCGGGTTATCCCGAGGGACGGCGCATGTGGCTGAACATCAAGGCCTATGACGCCTCCGACGTCATGGTCTATGAAAGCGGCCACTACGACGATGCGACCGGTGTGCTCAGTCACGACGAGGATGCCAAGATCTACCACATCGAACCGGGGATCTCGACCAGGCTGTCGGCCATCATCGGCATGCCCGCCGGCCCGTCGTTCTTTTTCCCCTTGAGTGACACGGTCTACTCCGACAACCGCATCCCGCCGCGCGGCTTCACCAACGCCGCCTTCGTGACGGCGCAGTCGCCCGTCGTGGCCTACACCTACGCCGATGGCCAGCATTGGGATGACACCCAGTACCTGCTGCCGGATTCGGCGCGGCGCGTGGATGTCACGTATTATTACCAGACCACCTCGAAGGAATACATCGAGTTCCTGCGCGACAACAACCACACCAACAGCCTGGGCCAGGAAGTCTACGACGCCTGGAACAACAACGGCAAGAGCACGCCGGTGATCGTGGCCCAGCAGTCCTCCATCCTGGATGTCTCGGCGGCGCCAGACGACCAGGTGGTGCCGCGTATCACGACCTTGGCCCAGAACTATCCCAATCCGTTCAATCCCCAGACCTGGATCGACTTCAGTCTGCCGTCCGCCCAGGTCGTATCGTTGCGGATCTATGACGAGCGCGGCCGCCTGGTGCGTACCCTGGTCGACGGTCTGGCTGCCGAAGGTGACAACCAGGTGCTCTGGGACGGCAAGGACAACTCGGGTAGGGGCGTGGCCTCGGGGGTCTACCACTACGTGCTGAAATCGGGCAGCGGAGACCTGCGGCACAAGATGACGCTCATTCGCTGATTTTATTTTGTCGGAAAAGCAGACCGCCGGCCCAATAAAGTGCCGGCGGTCTTGGTTTACGTCAGGAGGTTGTTCCCCTGGCTAGAACTTGTAGATCATGTCGACCTGAAGACGGTTCCTCTTGGAATTCTTGACGGATTCGGAAAGGGCGTCGTTCTTGTCGATGGCGTCGGACCGGAAGTACTGCAGGCCCAGGTCGGTGTTTTTCATGACCCTCTTTGCCAGGAAGAAAAGAATTCCCTCACGGTTGGTATAACCGTCCAGAAGATCGCTGTCGATGAACTGGGAGGGAAAGGCGTTGGCTTCGATGTGGTAAAGGCCGATGCCGCCGAGGAGGGCCTTCTTCTTGGCTCCAACCTCGATGCCTGCGTTGTAGGCGACCGAGTTCTTGCCCACACCGTCGTACATCACCGAGGGCTCGGCGCTGTTGTTGTTCGCATAACCTCCGGACAGGACCAGGGGAACAGAGCCGAGAGTGGTGGCGAAAAACGCCTGGGCTTCTATGACCTGCAGATTGCCGCCTTCGATGTCTCCTGTCAGGCCGTCCTCGATGTTTCCACCCGACTTGGTGACTCCATCGGTTCCGTCGACTCCGCGCATGATGAAGGCGGCGTCGAGTTCGCCCATGTAATAATAGGTGGCACGGACACCGACGGTGGTCTTGTCGCCGCCAAAGATGATGCCGCCCTGAACGGGAGCCATGTAGGGGTCCTTCGAATCATTTTTACTGTTCTCATCGATCACATAGTATCCGGTCTGGAGGAAGAAACTTCCGCTTCCCCCCAATTTGTGGGAGAACTGGGTCCCCGAACCGGCCAGGGAGATGTCCCCATCCCACATCATCATGTCCTTGCCGTGACCCTTCCACTTGTAGGGGTTCTTGACCCGGCCGAAATCGAAGGACCATTTCCCGTTCCCGCTGGGCAACTTGCCGTCGGCCCAGGGGGTGATGACCATGGCGGCGTAACGTACACTCAGGGAATTGGGAGCCATGTCCTTGGGGTCACCCAGGGTGACGTTCCCGCTGCGGCTGTCGTCCCCGCTCACCAGGCGGAAATAGAACTTGGAGTTGGGGTTGATTTTGGCTTTCCCATCCAGGCGCAACCGGTAGCGGAAGCGACCGCGATCGTCCTTCTTTTCGCCCTCCGCGTCATTCAGCCAGTTGAAATACTCGTAACGGCCGCGGATGCTGCCACCCAGCTTCAAACCCTTGTCGACATCTTCTGCCCGGCTGTCTGTCACGAATCCCGAAACCAGGAAAAGCAACCCGCCGACAACCAGTGTCATGATCCGCTTATTCAAGGTGATAACTCCTTGTTTTTGCGTGGATGGATGGCCGGGGATTAATCCCCGCGATCCAAGGCGACTCCTTCTGGAAGGGAAAATAATCGGGACTCATTTTCCGAGCGTAAACAGCTTGTAAAAATTTGGTAAATTCGACAAGGGGAATTTGAGGAGGAAAAAGGGCGCCCTGATCAACCAGGACGCCCTTGTCTCCCGATGGTGAGAATCACATGGCGTCGATGATGGCGTTGAAGGTCGTGCTGGGGCGCATGGCCTTTTCCGCCTTGGCGATGTCCGGCAGGAAATAACCGCCGAGGTCGACCGGCTCGCCCTGGGCTGCCAGCAGTTCGGTCGTGATCTTGTTTTCGTTGTCTGCGAGGGCCGCGGCGATCCCGGCGAAGCGGGTCTTGATCGAGGTATCCTTGTCCTGGGCGGCCAGAGCCTGCGCCCAGTACATGGCGAGATAGAAGGTGCTGCCCCGGTTGTCGATCTCGTTCACCTTGCGGGATGGGTACCGGGCGTTTTCCAGATACGTGCCGATGGCCTGGTCAAGGGTTTCGGCCAGCAGGGCCGCCGTTTCATTGCCGGAATTGGCGGCGGCCATCTCCAGGGACGGCACCAGCGCGCAATATTCACCGAGGGAATCCCACCTCAGGTGACCTTCCTTCAGGAACTGCTGGACGTGCTTGGGAGCCGAACCGCCGGCACCGGTTTCGAAGAGTCCGCCGCCCTTGAGCAGAGGCACGATCGACAGCATCCTGGCGCTGGTGCCCAGCTCGAGGATCGGGAACAGATCGGTCAGGTAATCCCGCAGCACGTTGCCCGTGACGGAAATCGTATCTTCGCCCCGGCGGATCCTCTCCAGGGAGAACTTCATCGCAGTCACCGGCTCCATGATACGGATATCAAGGTCGGCGGTGTCATGCTCAGGCAGGTACTTGTTCACCTTCTGGATGATCTGGGTGTCGTGGCCCCTTCTTTCATCCAGCCAGAAAACCGCCGGCGCCCCCGTGGCTTTCGCCCGGGTGACGGCCAGTTTGACCCAGTCCCGGATCGGCTCGTCCTTGGCCTGGCACATCCTGAAGATGTCACCGGTTTCCACGGTCTGCTCCAGCAGGACGGTACCGGCGGAGTCGACGACCCGAATACTTCCTTCAGCCGGTGCCTCGAAGGTCTTGTCGTGGGAACCGTATTCTTCGGCCTTCTTGGCCATCAGGCCGACGTTGGGAACGCTTCCCATGGTGCCGGGGTCGAACTGCCCGTGCTGCTGGCAGTCCTCGATGACCGCCTGGTACATGGTTGCGTAGCAGCGGTCCGGCACCATGGCGATGGTGTCCTGCAACTCGTCGTCGTTGTTCCACATCTTGCCGCCGTCACGCACCACGTTGGGCATGGAGGCATCGACGATGATGTTGTTGGGCACGTGCAGGTTCGTGATGCCCTTGCGTGAATCGACCATGGCCAGGGCGGGATGGCTTTCGTAGACCGCCGCGATATCGGCCTCGATTTCCGCCTTCTTGTCGGCGGGAAGCTTGTCGAGTTTCTCCAGAACGCCGGCGAGGCCGTTGTTGACGTTGGCGCCGATCTCCTTCAGGACAGCGGCATGTTTTTCAAGGGCTGCCTGGTAATAGACCGCAACGCAGTGGCCGAACATGATGGGATCCGAAATCTTCATCATGGTCGCTTTGAGGTGCAAGGACAGAAGAACGCCGTCGTCTTTGGCCGCGGTGATCGTCTCGCCATAGAATTTCCGCAGGGCCGCGACGTTCATCACTGAGGTGTCGATGACCTCACCGTCCAGGAGAGATACCTTGTCCTTCAGGACGGTAGCCGTTCCGCCATCGGCGACAAATTCGATGCGAACATCGGCGGCCCGGTCCATGGTGACGGACTTTTCACTGCCATAGAAATCCTTTTCGGACATGCAGGCGACCCGCGCCTTGGATCCGGTGGCCGGCCAGTCCTTCATCATCCTGTGGGGATTTTTCTGGGCGAACTTCTTCACCGCGACGGCCGCCCGGCGGTCGGCGTTGCCTTCACGCAGGACCGGATTGACCGCGGATCCGAGAACCTTGGCGAATCTGGCCTGGAGTGCCTTTTCGGCGTCATCCCGGGGATCCTCGGGGTAGTCCGGGATATCAAATCCCTTGTCCTGGAGCTCCTCGATCGCGCTCTGCAGCTGGGGAATGGAGGCGCTGATATTGGGCAGCTTGACGATGTTGGCCGTAGGGGATTGGGTCAGTTCACCCAGCTGGGTCAGGTAGTCGGGGATTTTCTGGTCTTCGGTGAGATTGTCGGGAAAGTTGGCGATGATCCGGCCCGCGAGTGAAATATCGTTCGTGGTGACCTCGACGCCGGTGCCTTTTGTGTAGGCTTGTACGATCGGAAGCAGGGTGTAGGTGGCCAGTGCGGGCGCTTCGTCGATCTTGGTCCAGATGATCTTGGAGGAGGACATGTCATTCCCTCGGCGTTGAAGAAAAAGTGGCGTGGGACAACGATTGTATCGTGACTGCGCTGAGTCAAGATCTTCCCCCTGGGGGAGTTGTAAATCGGATCCGATCCAGCACTTCCCAACCATTGGACATCCTGCTAGTCTGCCCGCGGCAATGATTTCGCAAGTTCCAGGGGAAGAGACATCCATGGCCCATCTGCATTTCTACGATTGGATCATCATCACGGGTTACGTGATCCTGACCCTGGCCCTGGGCCTGGCCTTCCGCAAACGA
>DAOWLV010000401.1 GCA_030643455.1 Candidatus Krumholzibacteriia bacterium
ATCGAGGGAATAGACAGGCCCGTAGTTGAACACCCCGGCGATTGGATCGCCTTCCGCCAGGGAAGTATAGGTCAGGCGTTGCAGGTTGTTGTCCCGGGTGACGGTCCCGTTTTCAAGGGCGGTGGTGTCGACATCGATCGTAAATATTTCGGTCCCCGACCCGACCCCCGCGCCACCCACGTCCAGGCCACCCGAAAAGATGATCTTGGTCCCGTCGGGCGACCACTTGGGGGTCTCGATCCGGGAGTACTCGTTGGTGAGCGGATAGGTTACCGCGTCGTACCCGTTGTTGATGGCGGCCGTCGTCATGTCCAGGACATGAAGTTCCAGGCCGGTGCAGGTTTCGAATGAATCTGGTATGACGCAGCTGGACTTGGTGAAGGCCAGCCACCGCTTGTGGGGTGAAAGGGTGGGTTCCATATGTTGCCACCCGGGAGGCGAAGGATGTGCGTCCGTCGGTTCCATGAAAAGGACTTCAACCGGAGCGAAGGAGGGGTCCGAGATATCCGCCCGGAACAGCCGGCTGCCATACCCGGATTCGAGGTTCACCCAGAAGATGACGTGCGTATCGTCCTCCCAGATGGGATTGCCCTTGTCCATGTTCTTCATGTCGGGAAAAAAGACGTCGGTATTGTTGATGGGGATGCTTGTTTCCTGCAGGAATACCAGAATCCCACCCTGTGCTTCGAGACTGGTCTCCGGTTCCTTGGGGACACCCAGCGGAGGAAGGGGCATGATGATCATCTGGCGGTTCTTCACGAAAAACGCATCGCCCGGATCACGCTCGGTGGGAATGGCCCACCAGTCCGCCGTGAACAGCAGAGTGGTCCCGTCCGGGGAAAGCTGGGGTTTGAGATAATGAAAACCGTCGCTGGAAGTATCCGTGGTCACCATGAACAGGTCTCCGGTGGAATGATTCCCGGACACCGCCAGGGTCTCGCCGGGGTCTTCCCTGCTGGTACATCCCACGGTGACAAAGGCGACCATGAGGACAACGTATGGCAACAACAGGAAGCGGTTGTGCAGCCACTTCATATTCAATGGAACCTCCAGCGCGACGAATCGGGAAGGCAGTCTACGGATCCGCAAAAAGGACCCGATTCCGGAACCTGCCGTGACATGGAAAAATAAGGTAAGAACCCCTGTCAAATCAACCGGCAGTTCAATATCAGTCTTCCAGGGTGAAGGCGGTGGTCACCCGCAGCCAGCTCCAGATCGGGTATTTTCCCACCCTGGCAGCCTCAAAGCGGCCTTTCCTCAGGCTGGCTTCGGCGGCTTTCGAAAGGGATCTGCCCGGACTTTCAACCACGACAAGTTGCCTGACTTCCCCTGCCGGACTGAGGAGAACATCCAGGACCACATCGCCCTCAATACCTTTATCCAGCGCCGTTTGGGGAAATTCCGGAGAAGCCCCCCCCAGGTACCGGGGAGGATAATTGTTCAATTGCTGGTATTGCCACAGGATCCCGAAGCTGCGACCACCCGTGCATTTTAGCATACCGGAAGCCACCAGGTCAGCGGCCTTGGCCTGGTCCCCGCCGGCACGTGCCACATCCGCCAGAAGATAATCCACGGCCGCGTCGTCAAGACGGGTTTCGGCCGCTTCCTGGAGAAGGTCCTGCGCCCGCCGGAGCAGGCGAACCCTGTTGCGGTCCCAGTCCCCCACATCGGCAGCCGGCCCCTCGACCGGCAACAGGTCCGGGTCACCCTGGCCGGCCATCAGATAGAGTTGTCCGAGGGTCAGCAACATCAGCGAATGACGATGGCCTTCCTCGAGGCCGATTTCCATTTCGATCATCCCGTCCGAACCCGATCCATCACGGTAATACTCCGAACAGATTCCCAGATAACCTTCAACCACCTGGGCCACGTCCACGTCCTGTCGGCAAGATGACAGGTTGTGGGGTCTCCATTGGCCTTCCGGAGCAGGCGTTTCCTGGAGATCCTGCCGCACCGCCGGGCTGGTGGGGATAACATCACCTTGTGAACCAGGTCCTGAAGAGGCACATCCCTGCAGGACCAAAGCCAGGAACAACAGCAGAGCAATTCTCATTCGGTTTCCTTTTTTTCGAGGGAGGGATCGAGGCGCAAAACTTCTTTCCATTCCTCGGCGGCATCTTCCTGACGATCCAGCTTCAGCAGTAGGACCACCCGGTTGTTCCGGTAGATGACATAATCCCCTGCAAGGCTTATGGCCCTGTCCACGGCCTCCAACCCGTCCTGAAAATGTCCCGCTTCGAGAAGATTGAGCGAAACCATGCCCCAGAATCGGTGGTCGGTCAACAACCGGTCGTCAAGACCTCCAGGCAGGGCTGCCGGATCGTTCAGGGCCCGCAGACAGGCCAATGAGCGGTCCGCTTGACCAAGACGACCTTCGGCTGCCACCGCCAGATTCATCTCCTCGGCAGACATACTGTTCAAGGAGGCTGCGTCGAGGAATTCGAGCAGTTCCCGGTCGCGGCCGGCGCCAGCCAGGGCCTGGACAAGGCCCCGCCTGGCCCAGGCCGTCGGTTCCTTGTCCATGATCCTTCTGAGGGGCTGAACCGCAGCATCGAACTGGCCGGCACCCAACAGAACCCCGGCCAGCGCGCGATCGGCCTCGGAACAGTCCGGACAAAGGGATCGGGCCACCTCGAGTTGGGTGAGGGACGCCTTTACATCGCCGAATTCGGCCAGGATCATGCCGTATTCCAATCGTGCCTCGAAATCGCCGGGAGCCAGTTCCACGGCCAGACTGAATTCCGTCAAGGCCCGTCCCTTTTTCCCGGTGGCCAGAAGGGCGGCCGCGAAATTTCGATGGGCAACATGGTCGTTGGGAGTGCGGCGAACCATGGCTTCCAGATACGGCAAGGCTTCGGCCGGGTATCCATCCCGCAACAGGGCTATTCCAAGGCGGCCCTCGACCTGCCAACCGTAAAGAGGATCCGTTGCGAACTGAATCGAAAGCCGTCGGGCCTCACGGACCGCCACGGCGGCCTGACCGGCCTCCAGGAGGCTGTCGACCCTGGCCAATCCCGCCTGGGCGCGGTCGGCGTTTTCGGAACGGTTACTCGCAGCAGCGGTCACGGGTAAAACGGACTCTAATGTCCACGCCAGACACAACCAGATCAGTGCCCGAGTGTACCTGTTGAAGTCCCTGTCGGACATATCACCCTCTCCCCTGCCAAGAACGGAAAATTTGACCCTATTACCCACATATGATAAGATATTGGAAGCATCTTCAGGAAAAAACTCCAGCGCAAGAACTCGGGGAGAAACCCCTTGGCCATACACACCGGGATTCCAGGTTTTTTTCGTCCAGCCCGCTA
>DAOWLV010000447.1 GCA_030643455.1 Candidatus Krumholzibacteriia bacterium
AACGCCGACCAACAACTACCTCGACGTCGGCCCGACGACCGACTTCTGGGCAGACAGCCGTCCGACTACCGACAACATGATCGAATTTGAGGACCTGATCCTCTTTGCGATCAACTTCCAGGATGTGAGCAAGAACCTCGATGGTCCGGAGCCGGCAAACCGGAACGAGTTGACGGTGTTTGTGCCCAGGGAACCGGAGAACGACGGCAAGCTCGAGGTCAGCCTCTGGCTGGCCGCAGACGGCAGTCTCAAGGGAACGAGCATTCCTTTGACCTGGAACCCGGACGTGGTGAACCCTGTCGGCTACCAGCCTGGCAGTCTCGTTACGGCGCAGAGTGGGCGAAGCCTCCTGCTGTCACCGGCTCCCGGAACGGTGGACTTCGCTCTCTTCGGTTCCACCGAGGAGGGCATCAGCGGTGAAGGACTTCTGGCCACGGTGACCTTCGAAGTGCTGAAAGATGGAGATGCGGACATTCAAATCGGAGAGATCCGGGCCCGCGACCTCGAGAACAAGGCGCTGGACCTGGATGCATCGGTGACTTTCGGGACACCCGATACCATGGACATCCCGCTCGTGAGTTTCCTGAACGACAACTACCCCAACCCGTTCAACCCGGTGACGAACTTCAAGTACGGGGTGGCGATGGAAGGT
Organism: Candidatus Krumholzibacteriia bacterium; assembly: GCA_030643455.1. Classification (GTDB taxonomy): domain Bacteria; phylum Krumholzibacteriota; class Krumholzibacteriia; order LZORAL124-64-63; family LZORAL124-64-63; genus JAGLCY01. Next base: position 653 of record DAOWLV010000447.1, read on the forward strand.
CGTATTTCGATTGCCGTATACGACGTCCGGGGCCGGAAGGTGGCGACCCTTCTGGACGAGATCGTTCGTCCGGGTACGTACACGATCGTGTGGGATGGTACCGATAGCGGTGGTCGGCGTGTTTCTTCCGGGGTATACTTGGCACGCTTCAAGGCGGTGGACCAAACGCAGGTCCAGCGTATGACACTGGTCAAGTAGTCAAGGGGGGCAGAAAAGTGAAAAAAAACGAATTTCCGACCAAACCCTCCCGGTTGGGATTGGTCATCCTGCTTTCGGTATTTGTGCTGGTGGTCTCCCCCTCCCTCGCAGATGTGAATCTGGCGATACTACCGGCGACCGTCTCCGTACAGCCCGGTGAGATTTTCGACGTCGAACTGACCATCACCGAGGCCGGCTCCGCCTTCAATGGCTACGACGCAATCGTCGGATTCGATCCAGCAGTCATGACGTTCATCGAACGTTCCCCCGCCGAGCAGGAAGGCCCGTTGATGACGGACGCCTGCAATTACATCTTCTACCGATTCGAGGTCTCCTCGTCAGGCGATACCCTGACCATCAACCACGTGATGCTCTGTGCCGCCACGAGCGTCACCGGACCTGGCGTCGTCTTTCGCCTGCGCTTTCAAGCCGGCCAGCAGAATGCAACGACATCGATCAATCTTCTCGAGGGGACGGCCTTCTACAATGCAGGACTCTTCGTGAATCCCGTTTTCACCTGGGACTGCGAGGTCCAGATCAGTGATGTCAGCCCGGTGCCGGAAGACCTCGTCTCCGCCCCGGTGAACCTGATCGCGGCTCCAAATCCCTTCAATCCGATGACCACGATCTCTTTCGAGGCCGCCGAGGCCATGCAGGCCCGGATCACGGTCTACTCGTCCCGCGGATTCCTGGTCGCCGAATTGCTCGACGAACAGGTTTCCAGCGGACAAAACTCCGTTGTCTGGAACGGTCGGGACACCCAGGGGCAAATGGTCGGCTCGGGCACCTACCTGGTCCGGCTCGAACTGGGTGGGGAATCCTTCATGCAACGGGTGACCCTTGTAAAGTGACAGCCCGGATTCCGGGGTGGACCCCTGCCCGGTGGTCCACCATAATTCCCCCATGAAACTCATCACCACCACGCAGGGGATGGACCCGCGACCCGGGCTGGCCCTGAGCGAAACCGTCGGTGTCGATCTGCCGACGGCCGATCCGTCGCTGCCGAGCAACTGGCACGCGCTGCTGCCCGATCTGGGCAGGGTGCGCACCGTGTTCGAAAAGCACGTTGATCGTCTGGACGAAATGGAAGTGCTGATCACCGCCGGGGAAAATCTGCTTTTGCCCTTCCTGGACCTGGCCAAGACAAGGCTGCTGGCGCCGATCATCCTGCCCTCGAAGATCATCGCCGTGGGCCTGAACTACCGCGACCACGCCGAGGAGCAGAACAGGGAACTGCCTTCCAGGCCAATGCTGTTCAGCAAGGCCACCACCTGTCTGCAGGCGCCGGGATTTCCCATCGAGTTGCCTGAAGATCTCAAACAGGTCGATGCCGAGGGAGAACTTGCAGTGGTCATCGGCAAACCTGGGCGCGCCATCGCCCGGGAAAACGTGCGTGATCACATCGCCGGCTACACCTGCTTCAACGACGTCAGCGACCGCGAGGCCCAGTACTCGGACAGGCAGTACTTTCGCGGCAAGAGCATCGACACCGGGGGCCCGTGCGGACCATGGATCGTCACCCCGGACGAGTTGCCCGACCTGGCCCGGGGCCTGGAGATCACCTGCCGCTGGAACGGCGAGATCATGCAGCAGAGCAATACCGACCAGTTGATCTTCCCGGTGGACCATCTGATCAGCTATATCAGCCGCAACATGACCCTTTTGCCGGGGGATATCATCTCCACCGGCACACCCGGCGGCGTGGGTGTTTTCCGCGATCCACAGGTGTTCCTGAAGCCCGGCGACACGGTCGAGGTGACGATCGAGGACATCGGCAGGCTTTCCAATCCCGTGACCCGCTGGCTCCATCCCGCTTCACCTTGAGAATTGCGGAATTTTTTTCGAACATATTGCGGAATGCCATATCCGGGAGGGTGTTAGACATCCTCCCTGCTTCTTTTTGTTCCTGATTTGAAAAAAACAACAGCCTAAATTCCAGCCAATC
>DAOWLV010000311.1 GCA_030643455.1 Candidatus Krumholzibacteriia bacterium
GTCCACCATTTCGGTGATCGGATTCACGTTGGGCATCAGGACATAACCCTGCTCATCGGCATCCGGGTGCCCTGGATCATGAACAACCCTGAATTCCGAGGAATCAAACGCGACAGCCACCTCGCTGGTAACTCCACCGCCACCCAGAACCGAGGAACGGCCGCTTTCTCCCAGATGGGCCGGATGGGTCCGGGCCAGGCGGTTTTCCACGGAATACCCCATGTTCATCGAATGCCTTTTCAGCTTGTCGCCAAGGACCTGTTCGAAAATTGCCCGTTGGCGGCGATACGGTGTGCCGTCGGCTGTACGGGTGGTCTCCGCGTTGGCCAGGTTGCGGGCCACCACATCCATCTTGGTGCGCTGCCCCCGTAGACCCGAGGCGCTGATCCTGATGGCGCTGAACAATCCGTCACTCATGTCCCTCTCCCTGTTTACCTGATCTGGCCCTTGATCGCGCCCCGCAGCACGTTGTAACGCATGCTCAACAGCCTGGTGGCCATGCGGTAGCTGAGATCATTGGTGGCCAGGTTGGTCATCTCCTGATCGATGTCGACGTTGTTCACCCCGTTGTCGAATTCTCCGGCGGTGTCCACGATTTCATCACGGGCGGCGCCAAAATCCTGCCCGCCGATGGGCAGGTGATTCCGGTGGGTCCGGTACCCACGGAGCCTCATCTGCTCGTGGGTCAACATCTCCTCGAATTTGAGACGCTGGGCCTGGTAACCCGGGGTCTCCACGTTGCTGATGTTCTGGGCGGTGACCATGTGCCGCCGACCGTAGACATCGACGGCCTTTTTCAGGACCGCCAGGTGCGACTTGTCGAATAATCCCGTCTTGATCATCGTTTCATCCCGGAATCTCCATGCCCATGTCGGAATAGCGATTCAACTTGTTACGCAGCGTGCGAACACTGATGCCGAGTTCGTGAGCCGCTTTTGTCCGGTTGCCGCGGGTGTTGGCCAACTTCCTGAGTATCAATTCCCGTTCCATGTCCTTGAGGGTCATGTCCGATGACAAGCCACTCGAAGGGTCGGTAGCATCCATCTCGTCCGATAACCCGAGAATCTCCTCGTCCAGTTGACCGGAAGTCGAAAGGATGACCGCCCTTTCAATCACGTTCTGCAGTTGCCGCACGTTTCCCGGCCATTCGAGTCCCATCAGACAACGCATGGCCCCTTCGGTCAGCTCCATGAGGGGTTTGCCGTTTTCCGCGCAGAAGTTCTGGCAGAAATGTCGTGCCAACAGGGGGATATCATCTTTCCGTTCCCTTAGCGGCACGATCGACATGGGAATGACGTTCAGACGGAAAAACAGGTCCTCGCGGAAGTTGCGGGCCTTGATCGCTTTGCGAAGATTGCAGTTTGTCGTGGCGATGATGCGGACATCCGACCGGGTGACGTACCTGGCTCCCAACCGCATGAATTCCCGTTCCTGCAGGACTCGCAGGAGTTTGGCCTGCATGGCGTAGGGCATTTCACTTATTTCATCCAGAAGCAGGGTGCCGCCATCGGCCAGTTCGAATTTCCCTTGGTGGGACTTGACCGCTCCGGTGAAGGCTCCCCGTTCATACCCGAAAAGTTCCGCCTCCAGCAGGGTTTCAGGAATGGCCGAGCAGTTGATGCGGATGAACGGACCGTCCTTCCGCCTGCCGGATTGGTGAATGGCATGGGCCACCACTTCCTTGCCCGTGCCGCTTTCCCCCTGCAACAGGACCGTACCTCGTGAATCCGCGATCATGTCGATCTTTTTCCGGAGCTGATCCATGGCCGGATTGTTTCCCAAAAGGCCATGATTCTCCGCGCGATCCACAAGATTGGCGCGCAGGTTCTTGTTCTCATGGTGTAGCTGTCTGACCGTGAAGGCCCGCTCCAGCACATGGTCCAGCTGGTCCAGCCCGAAGGGTTTGCAGATGTAGTCTTCTGCCCCGTTCCTGGTGGCTTTGACGGCCTGTTCGACCGTGGCAAAGGCTGTCATCAGGATCACACTGGGGTGGTAGTCCAGACGTTCCCCGATTTCACGAAGCAGATTCAGACCTCCGCCGGCGGGCATCTGGACATCCGACAGGACGAGGTCGAACCTGTGCTCAAGCAATAGCGCCAGGGCTTCGTTGCCACCGGCGGCAGTTTGCACGCGATAACGATCGGCCAGCGAGGATTTCAGGAAATCCCGCATTGTGCGTTCGTCATCCACCACCAGTGCTCGGTTTCCCAGACATCATGTCCCTTTCTTCAAGGGCCGTGGTTTCCGGCCGGGCCCCGGTCTCGATCCTCAAAACGCTTCCCCGACTTGCAGAAGCACCCGGGTTCCCAGGCCTTCCTCACTTTCCAGACTCCAGCCGAGACCGTACATGTTCATCAGTGTGTCCACCCTGGTCAGACCCACTCCATGGTGGCCATCCTTGGTGGTGATGAACGGGCTGGTCGCCTGGGCGGTGAGTTCAGTGCACATTCCACTTCCGTTATCCCGTATTTCCAGGAAGATGCGGTTGCCCGACAGCGTTACGCCGGAGACCTCCACCCTCACCTTCCGAATAGTGTCGGCGGCGCTTTCGGAGCAGTTTTTCAGGATCTCCTTGAGCACCAGCAACAGGTCCGCGGCCGGCAAGCGGAGTTCACCGGCGGGAATTGTTCCGAGATCAAGTTCGATTCCATCCATATCATCCGCGAAGGCTGCAGCCGTCTCTGCGACCAGCAGGGGCAGGTCCACGCCTGTATCCGGAGGCCGCCGTCCGCGGGTCAGTTCCCCGACCGAACGGAAAATCTCTTCCATCCGTTCGACCTCGAAAATGATCTTGCGGGCCCATTGACCGGCCTGTTCCCCTTCACTTTCCCGACCTGCGATGAGACTGGCGTACCCCTTGATTCCACACAGGGTGTTGCTCGTCTTGTGCAGATATCCGACGAGAAGACGACGGTCCGGGCGATGGTCATTCTCGTCCGACCGTTCCGACAGCGTCGAATTTTCCTGTGTCAGAATCGTTGACATCACACCACCCTCGTCTGTTCGATAAGGATGAGGTCGTTTTTCTCTTCGCGGATCAGGATTTCTTCGATCAGCCCTGTGACTTCCTGGACGGCATCGTGCAGGTTGCGCCTGCCCGAAGAGGACCATTGCTGACGCCCTTTTTCCCATTCCACCTTGGCCCGATGTTCGGTCAGTTCCAGTCGACCAATCAGGTCCAGGCACTGTTTCTTCTGTTCCAGAATCCTGCGCACGCTGGCCAGTGATCCTCCCCGGCTCACGGTCTCGCCCTGTTCGCGGGACAGTTCCAGGACCCTGGCATAGAGTTGCCTTTCTTCTTCATATAGACCCAGGAGTCGATCCAGCAGCTCCCGTTCGCTGCGTCTGGTTTCAGGGATTCGTGGAGGCAATTGCGCCATTGGGCTCGCCCTCCCTTCCCAGCCGACTCAACCGCCCGGCGATTTCGGCCATGCCGCAGGCGTGCTCCCGCCACGTGCCTGGTTCGGCCTCGCAAACCAACCGGTACCTCTTGCTGGCCTGGTCGAAATCACGGACCAGAAAATCCATCCCCGCCAACTGGTATTGTCCCCAGAGATTCAACTGTGCGACGGATGAAGTGGCCAATCGTGCGTACAAACGGGCCGCCAGTTCCCGGTCATCCAGCAGGAAAAGAAGGTCTGGCGTCCCTGTCAGCACCCAGGCCTGCTGACCCTTATCCAGGTTCTGCCAACCTTCCTGCACCACCAGTAGAAGCTGGAGATTGGCTAGACACGCCTGTTTTTGATCGAGTTCGCCCTGCGCATAGGCCAACCAGAATCGCATTTGGACGGGGATTTCGCCCTGACGACGTTCCACCTGGTCAGCGAGGGATTCCAGATCCTCGAGGTGGCCCTCGATGACAAGTTTCCGCAGGGAAAGAACAATTTTCAGTTCCTGGGGTTCGAGATCGGCATGACTGGGCGTCCCGAAGGGGAAGACCCAGGAGGAATCCTGTCCGGTGCCCTCTTCCAGCACTTCGGCCCAGCTATCGAAACCCGCAGTCAAGGCAAGGGAAACATCACCGTTTTCCCCCAATGCGTGGGCCGCCCCGGATCCGCCCAGGGCGACGGCCAAGAGGACCAGCAGAATCAACGGTTTTCCGGATTTTTGGGGCATTTCGGATATTTCCCGGTTCAGGGACACATGACCATTTCGGATTCAAGGGGCAAAGGGCATGCCTTTTCGGGTTTGGACCGGTGAAATCAGGAGCAGCGGCAAGGGATCCGCCATGGAACCGGGGGGAAGGTTTCATATTTTCTTGATCTGCAGGGAGTTATGGGATTTTCCAAGAAATTGGGAAAGAACCGAGCCAGATACAACGGACCGGAAAATGGGGAAAGGAAACCAGGCAATTCCCGCGGGAATCACCATCGCATGGTCAGTTTGTGGTCAGTCACGGGAAACCGGGCACCGCATCCCGGGGGCAGACCGGATGCCGGCCCCGGGTCGCTTAAAAAATCAGGCTTCCGCCAGGTCGGACTTCAGGTCGACGTCTTCGGCGGTGCTTTTCTCGTAGATCCTCAGCTTTTCCCGGA
>DAOWLV010000208.1 GCA_030643455.1 Candidatus Krumholzibacteriia bacterium
GGCGCAAGATAACGAACCCAACGATCGACCAGGCCCGCATTCAGGAACGACGCGGCCAACCGTGGCCCACCTTCCACCATGACCGTCAGCAGATCCCGCAGGACCGCAGCCTCGCAAAGGGAAGCGGGATCGACCCGGCCCTCGGTTTCCCGGCAGAACAGGATCTCGCCTCCATCGGCCTCGATCGCGGCCCGGGCGGCGGATTGGCGGGCACTTTCTCCAGCAAAAACCACGTAGCGGTCCCGGTCGAAGCCTCCGGTCCAGCTCAGGTCAGTGTCAACGTACCCGGCGGTCGGCTCACAAGCGGGTACGTCGGTGCGACCGGCGGCCAGGCGGCCATCGAGCCGTGGGCGGTCGGCCCGGACGGTTTCCTCCCCCACCAGGACAAGATCAACACAACGACGCCGGGCATGAACGTCGCGTCGGGCGGCTTCTCCCGAAAGAAAGAACGGAGCAATTTCGGTGCGATCGGCCGCCGGTGGGGCGAACCAGCCATCCAGACTGTGCGCGGTCTTGAGTTCGACATACGCGTGGGTGAAGTTGTCCGTGGCCGCGAACGGCCAGATCAAATCGAGGGCTTCCTCGGCCAGAACACCGCAAGCAACCTCGAGACCGCGGTCACGAAGATAACGGCAGCCGCCGCCGATGACGCTGGGGTTGGGATCCCGGATGGCGACCACCACCCGGGTGACTCCGCTGGTGGCAACCACCGGAGCGCAGGGCGGGGTGCGGCCGTCGTGGTTGCAGGGCTCGAGGGTCACGTAAAGGGTGGCGCCCCGGGCGGCCTCGCCGGCCTGGCCCAGGGCCACCGGTTCGGCGTGGGGTTGGCCGATACCTTCATGGGCGCCTCGCCCGACGACGACACCGTCCCTGACCACCACCGCTCCCACGGGCGGGTTGGGCCATGTGCGAGACTTTGCGCTCCTGGCCAGGGCCACCGCTTCGGCCATGAAGCAGCGGTCCAGCGCGGCCTTGTCGCCATCGTGCAGGCGTGTGCAATCCACAGCATCCATGATGTCGCCTACGGGGAACCGGTGATGGCAGGGGGGATGGCGGAACCAGTACAGAACACGTGGAAATCATCCCCACGTGGGCACAGTAAACCGACCGCCAACTTCTACCATCCAGACTTTCACTGTCGGCCCCGGAATTTCACCGAGTCAGCTCCCGCCTGACGAAATCCGGAATCCGGTTCATCAATTTGGCGAAAGGTCGCGGGCTTTAACCGCCGGTGGGGAATTTCACCCCGCCCCGAAGTTGAGGTTCTATTTCGGGTGGAAATCACCCGAAGGGTATTGAGTTTTCTGTAACAAAACTAGACGGTTGAAGCGATTTCGTCAAGCTCGGCCTCAGGCCGGCGGCTGCCACAGTTCGACCTTGTTGCCCTCTGGATCGATGAACCAGCCGAAGCGTCCGAATTCGGAATCCTCCACCTTGGGCATGACCGTGGCGCCGCCATCCTTGACCCTGGCCAGGCAGCCGTCGAGGTCGTCCACGATAAGATTGATCATGAAGGCCTGGTCCGAAGGTGCAAAATAGGTCGTGTCCTGTTTGAAGGGGGACCAGACAGTGCAGGAATTCGCTGGTAGTCCGTCATGTTTCAAGCTGGCCCCGTAGGGATGTTCCACCGGCAGGTCGAGCCACTCCTGGTACCAGACCCCCAGTTTTTCCGGATCCTTCGCCTTGAAGAACACTCCCCCGATGCCCAGTGCCTTGGCCATGATCTGTTTCCTTCCCGGGCCCCGTTCAGGTCCGATCGCTGTTCTTATGCTGGAAAAACCGCGGTTCCAGCACCGGAAGATCCACGGCCGCCAGACGATGCTTCGCAACGTCGTAGAACTGACGGGCCGGAATGCGGCTGAATCCCAGCTTGATATCATGGATCATTTCCCCCTGCAGAAACCGCCAGTGGTTCAGAAGGGTCGGCACTTTGGAGTTCTTCTCGTACTGGATCAGGCGGCGGTGGGAACTGCTGAGATTGATGGTCGGCTCATTGCGTTTGGCTGCGAAATGGATGAGGTCGAAGATCTCCTTGTCGCCGACCAGGGGCCGGTCTTCCTGGTCCTGGAAATGGCGCTGGAGGCGCCCGGCCAGGTGCGCGTCGAAACCGCCCCAGGTCAGATCCAGGAGGAACTTGTCGTAGGTGTCGATGGCATCCATCACGAAGGCGCCGAGCAGGGCGTCGTACCCGTGCTGGGCCCCGATGTAGATCATGGCCAGGTCGTCGCAAATACCGTCGCCCATCCGGCGGCGGAAATAGGCCTGATCGTATTCCGGATGGCGGTACTCGGCCCTCCGGTCCCGGCACACCACCCCGATGTCCCGCAGTGTGCGCAGCTGTTCGTTGTCGAACAGGATGGAACCGGTGTCCCCCAGACCGCACATCTCGAATTTTTCGCGGTCGACGATGAGAATCTCCCCACCGCCGATGTGAAAGGGCAAGCCGGTGAAGGTTCGCCGATGCTCCAGCATGGTCGTCTCCCGGCTGGTCCAGTCGTCCATGAAACCGGCCAGGACCAGGCCGGTCACAAAGGCCCGGGTCTCCACCTTCTTTTCCGCCAGGAATTCCACACCGAACAGGGGGTTGCCATCGATGACCAGTTCCAGTTCGGGACGGGAAAGGTTGGCGAAAAGCCATTCTCCGAAGCGGGACAGCATCCGGCCGCGGCGTTCCCGGACGAGATGACCCTTGAGGTTGCCGTCCACGGTTTCCAGGACACTCAGGACGCGGTCGAAGGTGGCGTCGGGAAAACGCAGGGAGATGCCGAACTCGTCGGTGAACCAGCCGTGGCCGTTCTGGGCCCGGCCCAGGACGGACTGGGGCAGCAGGTCCGCCAAAACATGCGGCGAGGCGGCGAATTTCTGGGCAAGGAGGTAGTCGAAATCCAGGGACACCAGGCGTTCGAAAATTTCACGGTGCCGCCCCAGGTCGAGGGTCCGGAAACCGAGATAAGCGGAAGATGGACCCCGGTCAGGGCGGTGATCGGTCTTGCCCTTGACACGATCGAGCAGGGCCTCCATGCGGTCCACCGCTTTTCGCCGGCGGCCACCCCGTTTGCGCGATGGATCTCGCAACCATGTTTTTGTTGCTGTGATCGGTCAGTTTGAACCGGCGGGATCGGCCGGATCTTCGGCGGAGCCACCTGCGGACCAGTCGACAAACAAGGCATCCACGAACAGATCGACGTCAAAGACCGCGAGGTCCTCCACCTTTTCACCCATGCCAACATACCTGACCGCAAGCCCCAGCGTTTCGGCGATGGCCACCACGATGCCGCCCTTGGCCGTGCCGTCGAGTTTGGTCAGGATCAATCCCTCGACCGGTATCGTTTCGGCGAAAACGCGGGCCTGGGTCAGACCGTTCTGGCCTGTAATGCCATCCACGACCAGCAGGGTTTCGGGGTCCCGCCCGGTCTTCTTGCGGATGACCCGGGCCATCTTGCCCAGCTCGTCCATGAGATTGGTCTTGGTGTGCAGGCGTCCGGCCGTATCGACGATCACCGTGTCCATGCCGCGCGCTTCGGCGGCGTTCAGGGCGTCATAGACCACTGCGGCGGGATCCGCGCCGGTACCCTGGCTGATGCAGTCCACCCCGACCCGGTCGGCCCATATCTCCAGCTGTTCCACCGCGGCGGCCCGGAAGGTATCCCCGGCGGCCAGCAGAACATCCTGGCCCTCGCCCTTGAGGAGGTGGGCCAGCTTGGCGATGCTTGTGGTCTTGCCTGATCCGTTGACCCCGACCACGAAGATGACTCGTGGAAATTCGCCGGCCGCAGCCTCGACAGGAGGTTCACCCGGAGCCGATTTCTTGTTTTTTTTCTTCTTCTTTTTGCCGACTTCTTCGTCCCAGGTCAGCGGTTTGACACGTGGGGTGGAGGTCACCAGAATCCGTTTCACATCGGCCCGAATCACCTCGAGGACACTTTCCAGGGTGGCTTCGCCGCCTTCCTCCTTGAGACGTTTTTCGATATTGCTGGTGATGGAAACGGCCGACTTGACTCCCATGTCCGCGCTGATCAGCAATTCCTCGATCTGGTCGAGGGTCTCCGGCTCGAGCTTGATGCTGCGGCCGAACATGGACCGCAGCCCGCCGACCATACCTTCGCTGGTCTTGCGCAACCCCTTGCGAAACCTGCCCAGGGCTCCCTTGATCACTCGCTGGCCTCCATGGTGCCGGCTTCGGTTTCTTCGACGGTTTCTTCGACGGTTTCTCCAGCAGCCTCTTCGGCAAAGGCCAAGGCCAGGCCCGCCTCCTTCTTGTCCACGTTCTGGCGCCGGTCGGCAATGGCCTGACCGAGTTCCCGGTCGCTTTGCGTATCGGCAACGTCGTGGAAACTGACCGAGACGATGCTGCTGCAGCCGGGTTCCATCATGGTCACCCCGTAAAGGTGGTTGGCGGTCTCCATGGTCAGCTTGTTGTGCGTGATGACCAGGAACTGGGTATTGCGGCTGAATTCCTGCAGCATATTCACGAAACGGCCGATATTCACGTCGTCCAGCGGAGCGTCGGCCTCATCCAGCATGCAGAAGGGAGAGGGCTTGACCAGGTAGACGGCAAACAGCAGCGACAAGGCGGTCAGGCAGCGTTCGCCGCCGGACAGCAGGGATACCGTGTCGATGACCTTGCCGGTGGGCTGGGCCTTGATATGGATGTTGCTCTCCAGCGGGTCGTCCGTCGAGATCAGCTTCAGATCGGCCTTGCCGCCCTTGAAGAGGGTCTGGAAGACCGCGATGTAGTTGCGCCGCACCTCCTCGAAAGTCTCGGTGAACCGTCTCTTGGCGGTGCGGTTGATTTCGGTGATGGCCTTGACCAGGTCGTCGCGGGCTTTTTCCACATCGTCCCGCTGCTTTTCCAGGAAATCCAGGCGCTCCTTCTTGGTTTCGTATTCCTCCAGGGCCAGGTGGTTGATGGGGCCCAGGGAACCGATCTTGGACCGCTTGATATCCAGCAGTTCCTCGGCCTGTTCGATCTGGAAGACTTCCCCGTCCTTCTCCAGTTCGCGGGGCAGGTCCTGTTCGTCCAGGGTGGCGACCAGGTCCTGGAAGCTGCCCTGGTACTGATCCTCCACCCTCTCCTCGAGATTGTTGCGCTTGATGTCGAGGGTGGCCAGCAGGGTCTCCATTTCGTGGGCCTGATCGCGAAACCCTCCCCTTTGCTTTTCGATGAACTGAACACGTTCATGCCAAGCGGTGGTTTCCTCGTGAAGGGCCTTGATTCCCTCAGCGGCCGCACGCACCACTTTCCGGCGCCGGGACCGCTCGTCCATGGACTTGCCCATCAGGGTTTTCTTGGTGGTGAGTTCTTCGGCCAAAGCTACCATGGAACCCCGACCGACCTCGATCTCCTGGGCCAATCGCTCCCGCCGGGAAAACTGTTCCGCCACGTTTTCGCGTAGATGCACCAGGGCCGTTTCGGTCTCACGTTTCTGGCTCTCCCGCCGCTGGTGGGTCAGCCGGAGTTCTTCCACCTGGCCCCGTGCATCGTCGCGGGACATCTCGGCTTCCTCGACCCTCCCGCGCAGATCATCCCGATGGGTGGTGCTGTCCTGGCGCTGCTTGCCGCTTTCGGCCAGAAGACCGGTCATGTTCCGCTCTTCCTCCACAAACCCGTCCAATTCGATCTCCAGACGAGCCCTTTCGGTCTCCATCTCACCGGCGCGTGATCCGGCGGTTTCCCGACGGTGCTCCAGCTGGGCGATGTCCACCTGCAACTGCCCCAGGTTTTCGTCCAGTTCGGACAACCGGCCGCGGCCGGTTATCAAGTTTTCGCGCAGGTCTTCCCGCTGCCGGCGATTGGCGGTGACCTTTTCCTGGGCAGTATGGACCTGCTTCCCCAGACGTTCGATTTCCCGCGATGTCTCGGCCAGCTTTTTCTTGCGGCCGATCAGACCGGAGTCCGTGGATTTCCCACGCCCACCACGAACGACACCATCGCTGCTGACCAGCAATCCCGTGCGGCTGACACAGACCACCACGCCAGCCCCCTGGTAACTGCCGGCGGCCGTAGCGGCTTCCTTGTCCGTATCGTAAATGACCGTGCGGCTCAGCAGGTTCTTCAAGGCGGGAATTTCCGCACCGGGCCCGGTGATGACCTCAAGGGCAGGACGGCCTCCGGGCAGGTCGGGCAGATTACCGGAATCGCCGCCGGCAAAGCCTCCGCTACACAGGAAACTCGCCTGTCCGATTTCCTCCTTGCGCAATTCCTTCACC
>DAOWLV010000013.1 GCA_030643455.1 Candidatus Krumholzibacteriia bacterium
CGGTCCAGGCCTGGGAAGCCGGTCTGGTCGATGGTGTCGAAGTGGTGGGGGCCAAAAACCTGGCCGAAGTCATCCGGTGGTGGCGTACGGGTCGAAAGCCGGATCCCGTGCCGGGCGGACAACGGCCCACGACCGTGAGTCCGGGCCCCGGTGCGGCAGCAGGGCCGGAAACCCAGCTGGCGGGTTTGGATGGGCAGCCCCTGGTTCGCAAGGCGGCGGTCCTGGCCGCGGTGGGGGGGCACCATCTCCTGATGGTGGGGCCGCCTGGGTCGGGCAAAACCCGCCTGGCGCGGATTCTCGGCCGGCTCCAACCCCCCATGAATCGTGACCAGGCCATGGAAGTGACCCGGATCCACAGCGCGGCGGGAATGCTGGGAGAAACTTCACTCATGGTCCGCCGGCCATTCCGGGCGCCCCATCATACGATCACGCGGGCTGGCCTGGTGGGTGGCGGCGCGGGGCCCAGGCCGGGCGAAATCACCCTTGCCCACGGCGGGCTCCTGTTCCTTGACGAACTGCTCCAGTTTTCACCCGCGGTGCTGGACGTTCTGCGGGAGCCCATGGAAGAGGGTTCCATCAGTCTGGTCCGCAACCCGGGCCGTCACACCTTTCCGGCGGACTTCCAGCTGGTGGCCGCCATGAACCCTTGCCGCTGTGGGTATCTGGGCAGTCCGCACCGATCCTGCCGTTGCACCGCGGGTGACCGCTCCCGCTATCTGTCGCGGTTGTCGGGGCCCCTTCTGGATCGATTCCACCTGTTCGTGGAAGTGGGGCAGTGGAAGGGAAGATTCCTGACCCGGAAAAAGCGGGGGAATCCAGCGGGCCCCGTGGCGGAGGCCCTTCCGCGATCCTGGCGGGAACAACCGTCACATGAGGATCTGACGGTCGCCCGGCGGTTCCTGTCCAGTTGGCGGAACCGGTCCGACCGGGATCTGCTGACAGCGGGCGCGGCCGAATTCCTCGACGAATCGCGTGTGCCTTTGGGGCTTTCGCTCAGGGGAGTGAAACGATGTCTAGCCGTAGCCCGGACCCTGGCCGCCCTGGACCGGCGCGATCGCATCGACAAAACCCAGGTACAGGAGGCCTTGGAATTCCGACGTGAGATTGCCCCGTTGTCCGCAGAGCAGTCCTGGTAGGTCCGGATGGACTTCGATCAGAAGGACCCTTGAACCCCGATGCTCCAGTTGAGCAGGGTCAGGGTCTGTGAATCGTATTTTTCGACTACCTGTTGGTTAACCGATCCGTCTTCATTCCTGGGGAATTCATCCAGGGGCACCACGACGGTTCCTTCTTCAAGCGTGGTGAAATTGGGCGCCGGAGTGAATTCGATCTCGTTCATATGGGCCAGGACCTCGAACCGGACACTGATGTTCTTGTCCACCAGGATACGTAAACCGCCGCCGAAACTGAAGTCGCTGGCACCGGAAATTCCGTCGAAATAATTCGAGTTCATCTCGTACCACATCCCGCCGACGCCGGCGGTCAGGAAAGGGTGCATCTTGCCTTTTGCGTCTCCGATGATCGACAACGGGTAGAGAACCGCGTTCAAGGAGGCCTGCAAGGTCAACAGGGAACGATGCTCGGCGTCGAACTCTCCCAGCGGAGGGTTCTCGACGATGGGGGTATTGGGTTTGTTCTCACGGGATCGACGGTTGGTGATGGTGGAGTTGTACTCCGCGATGGCGATGCCGCCGACACCTTCGAGAGAAAACCAGTCGGTCAGGTTGTACCCGATTCGCAGGACCGGGTTGAACGCACTTTCACTCTTGATCTTGACGTCTCCCCAGTAGGTGGCGTCAGCGGTGTATTTGTAGATGATCTGATCGTGTTGCCACAGGACCTTGTTGAAGTCGAGGAAACCGAATGCGAAGCTGAGTTCGATGGTGCCGCCTCGGATGGAGGGTTCCCAGATTTCCATTTCCTCTTCCTCGATATCGAGCTCATCCATCGCGGAAGACGAGTCACGGAGCAGCTGGAAGGTCGGCTGGGGCTCCTCGGCAGGAGGTGCATCCTGGGGGTCGGTATCCTGGGCAAGCAAAGGAGTACTAACCGTGATCATCAGGAGAATGATCAAAGCAGATACGGATTTTTGGGACATGAAATGGCTCCTGTCCAGGACTTTGCCCGGGCTAGCGGGGATGCAGCCTAAAGTAAACTCATCGAATAAATTTCAGGCGCAACCCCTTGGGTGTCAATAATAATAATAAATGGCAACTCTTTTGGTCCATGGTCGTGATATCAGTATACTGATGTCACCCTACCTGGAGAAATGAGACGATCAGTGGCTCGAGCCTTACAGATGTTCCACCAGATGTTTAGCCAGATGTTCCGCCAGGTGTTGCGCAAGGGCCATTTCCCTTCCTGCGCAGCGCTGAGAAACATCTGTGCGACCTTCTTGGTGCTGACCGGGTTGACCCTGGCGACGCCGGCCCATCCCCAGACCCAGTTTCCGGGTCCGGTGACCGTGGCCATGACCGACGAGGCGCTCAGCGCGGTTGCCCTGCCGCTCGAGGTGGGGAATCCCGATTATCTGGTAAGTGGAATAGGCGACGGAACCCTCACCCTCCACCGATATTCCTCTGGTGCAGGGAGATTTCTGCGGATCAATGGTTTCCTGTTCGCCGGGAGGGTTGTCCACTTGATCCCCTGGGAAGGTCGTCCTCTGCTGAACCAGGGTGTGGTGGCCGCCACCGTAAATCCCGACCGGGTGGTATTCCTCCAGGTCCAGTCGCAACCACCCTACTTCACCATCGAGGGATCGGTGGACCTGGAGGAGGATCCCGGAACGTTGTCCTTTCTCGGGGAGCTGGTCGGCGGAGTTCCCGAATTGGCGGTGTCCCTCCCCGGTGTCGACCAGGTTGCCTTCCTGAAGCAGGAAGCCGGGGTCTGGGACATCTCCTCGGTGCATGATACCGGGGACCAGCCCCATGCCATTCTGGGCATCGACCTGGATGGGGATCAGGTCCGCGAACTGGTGACCGCCAACCGGGGTCCGCTTTCCGGGAACCTCGGTGTGTTCCGCAAAGATCAGACCGGTGAGTATGTGGGGGGCCTTCAGGAAGTCGCCGCGGGTAATCCCACCTGCCTGGCAGGCTACGATATCGATGGCGACGGCCAGCTCGAACTGGCCGCAACCGTGGGTCTGACACCGGAGGTGGTCCTGCTGCGGGAGGTGGCCGGCCAACTGGTTGAATTCGAATCGATCGGGCTAACAATTCCGGCCGACGGTCTGCATCTGACCATTCTGTTCAATGGATCGCCGGGGCTTTTCGCCTCCAATCGGGCCCGGGGACTGGTGGAATTTTTCCAGTACCAGCAGGGCGCCTGGATTCGGCAAAATTCCTATTATCCCGGCTGTAACCCCCTGGCCATGACCTCCGGCGAATTCAACGGTGATGGCGGCAGGGACCTGGTGTCGGTGGGCGGAAACACCAACAGTGTGACCGTCATGTTCGCCAATTCCCAGCCGGGATTCTGGGGCTTTCCGGCCCTGACTCTCAACGCCAGCCCGGGTGCTTCGGCCCTGGCGGATTTCGACGGAGACGGCCGGCGCGATCTCGTGGTTTCCAACGGGGATCAACCCAGGCTCAGTTTCTTCCCTGGCCTGGCCTCCGGGGGCTTCGAGATTTCCCCGACTGATTTTCCCCTTCCTTTCTTCCCCGGCCAGGTGGCGGTCCTGGATACCGATGACGACCCCGGGCCGGAACTGGCCATCCTGGATGGCTCCGGTGGCCTGGTGCACATGGCGGATTTTATCGGCGGACAGGGTTTTGCCCTCGTTTCCCAGACCCCGACGGGGACTTCACCGATCTTCATTTCGTCCGGGGACATCGATGCCGACGGTTACGGAGACCTGTTGATCATCAACCGGGAAGAGGACGAGGTCCGCGTGCTGTTCGGAGCCGGTGATCATTCCTTTCCGGATCGAGTTGACCTGGGCCTGGACAGTGGGGCGGATTGGATTTCGAACCTTGATCTGGATGCCGACGGCCTTGACGATCTGGTGCTCAGCGACGGGGTCAACCGTATCTGGACCACTCTCAACCAGGGTGATCGATCCTTCAGCGAGATGGATTGGCTGAACGCCGGGTCGGGCGCGGGGATCATGGCTGTCGGAGATCTCGATCAGGATCTGGATGAGGATCTCATCGTCGTCAACAGATCGGACGAAACCCTGTCCATGTTTGAAAACACCGGCGCCGGTGTTTTGACCAGGCGGATTGGAGCCCACACCTTGTCCAGCGCTCCGACGGCGATTCTCATCCGGGACCTGGATCTTGACGGCCGCCCCGAACTCGTGATGAACCTTCGCCCGGAAAGGCTGCTGGGCATTTCCTCACCACTTGGGAGCTGGGAATATTCCCAGGCCACGACTTTTTCTGGCGGTCCTGACGTGACCCACATCAGCGTGGAGGATTTCAATCTCGATGATGTGCCGGATATCCTGACCCTGGACCGTTCCCTGATGCTGGGGTTGACCCTGCTCAACGTTGAACAGGAACTGGTGGCGGTGGAGCCCGAGGCCCTGGCGGTGGGGTGCGGTCCGGTTTATCTGGAGATCAGGATCCAGCCCGACCGTCCCGGACCCTGGCAGGTGGATTTTGGATTCCAGGGGCGTTGGATTTCCCTGGCCGTTTCGGGCCAGGCGGTGCTGGGCGACATGGATTACGACAGGGGAACCTGGATCCTTACGGTTGACCGCCTGGAATTGGGCGGGTCCTTGCAGGCGGGTCGGCTACGTTTGACTGTAGGGGAAGGGGCCCAGCGTGAATCGCTGGATCTTTCACTGACGGACCTGTGCCCCCAGCCGGTGGTACCGGATCTGCCGCTGGTGGCCTGGTCCCACAAACCCTGGCCCAACCCCTTCAATCCCCTGGTCAATGCCAGATTCGCTCTCAGCCGTGGCGCGGTGGTGCAGGCGGACATCTACGATCTGACCGGAAAGCTGGTCGCGGTCCTGGCCGACGGCTGGTTCGAGGCCGGGGATCACGCTTTACAATGGGATAGCAGGAAATCGGGCCGTCCGGTGGGAGCAGGGGTCTATCTGCTGCGGATCAACACGCCCGAGAACATTCTTCTCCACAAGGTCATGTTGATCAAGTAGGGGTCAAGGCTCGAGATACCTGACCTCTTCCACCAGGTGAACACCGAATTTTTCCTGTACGGCAAATTTCATCCTGGCGGCGAGTTTCAGGACGTCGGCACTTGTGGCACCACCGGTGTTGATGATCATGTTGGCGTGTTTGGCGAAGACCCTGGCCTTGCCTTCACTCATATCCTTGGCCCCGGCCTGCTCCAGCAGGACGCCCGCGGCCTGGCGGCGTTCGCCCGGTTCGGCAGCCGCCAGATTGCGGAACCAGCTTCCGGCGCTGGGCTGGTCCACGGGATGTTTGGTCCGGCGGTCGAGAATTCTTTCGTGGCGCAGGTTCATCGCCTGATCCACGTCGCCGCGCTGAAGCCGAAGCACCGCTTCGAGCACCACCGTTCCGGTTTCCCGGAGGTCCGTTTCCCGGTAGCGGAATCCGAATTCCTCCGGTCCGACCGTTTCCAGCCGCCCGTCGGGGCGCAACAGGAGAGCCTCGACCAGGAATTCGCCGATTTCATGGCCGTAACAGCCTGCGTTGCCGACCAGGGCTCCACCGAGGGTGCCCGGGATGCCAGAAGCGAATTCCAGGCCGGTCAGCCCCAGGCCCAGGGTACGCTCGATGAGGCCGTCGAAGGAAAGGCCGGCGCCCGCGCGCACCGTATCCCCTTTCCGGTCGAGGTTTTCCGTGGAGACATGCAGGATAAGGCCCCTGAAGCCCCGATCGTCCGCCAGGACATTGCTGCCGCCGCCCAGGATGAAAAAGGGAATTTGCCGATCCAGGGCCAGGGCCTGGAACCGGAGGGCATGTTCGGGGTTGAATACGGGGCACAAAAGAGCTGCCGGCCCCCCCACCTGCAAGGTAGTCAACGAGTTAAGGGGTACCGACCGCTGGACCTGCGCTTGCAGGTCCAGGGGCAGGGATTCCAGCAATGTGCGGGCATCGTCCACGTTTGACCCTCTCTGCGGCGATCCGTTCGCCGGCAGGGGTAAGCATGGGCGAGCATATGGATTTCGTCAACCCGGGTTGGCAATTAAGACCGACACGGGGTACATTTTCTCCGTTGGCGGTAAATTGGGATTGATACGGTAGCGGTTGGTTCAATAGAGCCTGGCGGGCGGGAGTCCGTCGGCGATAATTCTGGGATAGTGATTGCCGGTGCATGAAAAAAGAATCATCCAGGGAGCCTTTGCCCTGTCGCTGCTGCTGCATCTGGTGTTTGCAGCGGCGACGTGGCGCATCCCTTTTGCACCCTCGGTTGATCCCGCCCAGGCCGAGGATCTGGAAATGGAAGTGGAACTGTTCCTGATGCCCGATGAGTCGGCCGCCGATCCCTCCAACGAATCGCCCCAGGCCTACACTTCGGTGCCCGAGCGCCATGCCACGGAAAAGCCGCCGGAGGATCCGGACTATCTGGCTTTGCACCATTCCATCGCCGCGGACAACAAGATGGGGGGCGATACCGAAACCCCCAGCGCGGACGAGGAGTGGGAGGCGGACCAGGTTGCGATCCAGAAGGATGAACAGTCCGGCGCCGATGGGGTCGAGCAGGCCCAGCAGCCCCTGCCCGAAACGGAATCGGCCACCAGCCCCCAGGAGACGGGCAAAGCGGGGCCGGAGCAGGACAAGGTGGAAGGCGAGGACATCGATCCGACTGGCCAATGGGTCCTGCCTCGGGAGGATTCCGATTCCGGGGGAGACGACCAGGGTGACAAGTCCGACCAGCAGGACGAGAAAAAACCCGAACTGGAGGACTGGTGGGGCGGCGAGGCTCCTTCGATCCTCAAGGAGGGTGATGATGGCGCCGTGGGGGACCACGGCTTCGATTTCAATCAGGTGGCCCGGGGCAATATCCAGGCGGGTGTGGCCATTCAAAGCGATTTCCGCCTGAACACCATCCAGTGGGACTGGGCCCCCTGGATGAACCGGTTCACGAACGAACTCTACCGCCACTGGATGGCACCCTACGCGTACCGGCTCGGGGTGATCAGCGGGATCACGGTGATCCAGCTGGTCGTCGGCAAGGACGGCAGGGTCCAATCCATGGAGGTCCTGGAGACCGAGGGACATCAATCCCTGCACGACGCTTCCGAAGCGGCCTTGAAGGCGTTTGCCCCCTACTGGCCCCTGCCTGATCATTTTCCGGAAGAGAATCTTGTGATCACCCTCGCCCTGCACTATCCTGCGTTCCGGCGTTGAGGACAAGAAGATGCCCCGCAGGGGAGGGCATCGCTTGCTTTGTTACATGATGGAGGTTTGAACCCAGATGTGGGAAATGATACTGGCCGGACGATACATGATGATCCCCATTGGCATTGCTTCGCTGGTGGGAATGGCCGCGCTGATCGAACGGATCTACGTGCTGAGACAGGGGCGGATCATCGTGCCCGAGATCGCCGAGGCGGTGATGACCCTGTCCGCCAGCCGGGATCTGTCCGTGGCCTACGCCATCTGCGA
The DNA here is from genome assembly GCA_030643455.1 of Candidatus Krumholzibacteriia bacterium. GTDB lineage: Bacteria > Krumholzibacteriota > Krumholzibacteriia > LZORAL124-64-63 > LZORAL124-64-63 > JAGLCY01. Next base: position 7,542 of record DAOWLV010000013.1, read on the forward strand.
ACGCAAACCGGGCCCTTTCGCCAATCTGGTCAAGGTGGGTTTGGACCACGCGGACAACGACTGGACGGTCATCCGGGACGTCCTGGAAGAAGCCGGGCGCCAGGAGGCCACACGGTTGACGTGGCGGCTGGGGGTCCTGGAGACGGTGGCCGCGGTTTCGCCGCTGCTGGGATTGCTCGGCACGGTGATCGGCATGATTCGGGTCTTCGCGACGATTTCCGCCGCCGGGCTGGGCAATCCCGAAACGCTTTCCAGCGGAATCAGCGAGGCCATGGTCACCACCGCGGCGGGGCTGATCATCGGCATTCCCGCCCTGGTGGCCTACAATTGGTTGAACGGACGGGCCGATCGTATCATCTTTGACCTGGAGTTCTACTCTTCCAGGGTTCTGGACACCCTGCGGCGACGGCAGATCGAAAAGAAGGCCCCTGGCCACGGGATCCCTGAATCGGCGGCGGGCCGATGAACTTCAGTCCCAGGAAAAAGAGCCGCGGGCTGATCATCAACATCACCACCCTGATCGACGTGATGTTCCTGCTGTTGATCTTCTTCATGGTCACCTCGACCTTCAAGAACCAGCCGGCGATCAACCTGGTGTTGCCCCGGTCGGCCACCGCCTCCGAGACGGTGGACACCCCGGCCATCCTTTTCCTGACCGCCGAAGGCGATGTCTACCTCAACGACACGCTGATCGACCTGGTGAGTCTGGGGGAACGGTTGAAAGAGATGCACGACGAAAGCGGCGAGGACCGCATGGTGCTGCGGGCGGATGAGGACGCTGCCCACGGCGATGTGGTCAAGTTGATAGACATCATCAAACAGAGCGGGTTCACCCGCGTCAGCCTGTCGGCCCGGGTGCCGGCCGCGAACTGACGGCCAAGGAGAGGCGAATTTGAAGTCCACCATCGATGGCACCGGACAGGGCGGCCATTCCAGTATCAGGATCAGCATGGGGCTGGCCTTCATATGTGCTCTGGCGTTCCTGGTGATCCTGGCGGTCGCCGGCTGCACCAGCGACGACCCCAACCTGGTGGGGACGGCCCTGGTGACCGACCATGTCGACACGGTCCTGTTCGCCCTGGGGACCGAGCAGGTCATCCAGTACTCCGCCATACGCGTGGACAACCCCGACATCCTGATTCACCAGCAGGAAGTCCTGTACATTGGAGAGCAGGGCGGGACCCGGTCCGGCTCCATCATCGCCAACTACGATTTCAGTGACATCTTCAGCAACGAGTATCCCGAGACGTTGTTCACCGTGGAGAATATCCAGTCGGTCAAGTTCAGCCTGACCAAGTTGAAATTTTATTCCGCCTCCGAGGGAGAGGATGGCACTGGGCATCCGGTGGACCTGTTTTATCAGGTGCAGGAAATGGAGGCACCCTTCGTGTCCGCCGACTTCGAAGACTACCCGGTAACAGATCCCCCTGTGGGGGTCGGTCCCTTCCTCAACAGTGATTTCGCGGTGGCCAACATTCACGACGAACCCCTGCTGCCCTTCTACGATGCCGTTGATTTCCTGGGCTGGATCGCCAACCGGGAATCGGTGGGAATCATCGTCACCTTGGGCGCCCAGTCAGACCCGGGACTGGTCGGATTCGCCTCCAGCGAACTGACCCACTTTCGGGAGTTGTCTGATTTGTTCGTGGGTACCGTCCCGGAGCCCAATTTTGTCGTGGTGTTCAACGACCCTTCCATTGAAAACTTCCTGCTCGCTCCCTATGCGGATACCTCGAGTTTCGAAGAGGTTCCTGATCCCCCTGCCGACGCGGACGGCGGTTTTCTGTTGCGTACGGGCCTGCGATCTTATCCCGCCCTGAATTTCGATTTGACGGGATTGCCGCCCAACGCCTTCATCAACCGGGCGCTGCTCAGTGTCACCATCGATACGACGATCAGTTTCGGCAACCTCGGTTCCATCGTGGTGCTGGAGTGGGATGTGGCAGGTTTCGGTGATCCTTATCGAACCATGGATCTGGACGTGCTCACCGATGCCATTCCGAGAGGGAGAAACAGGTACAGCTTCCATGTCACCGGACAGAACGCTCTGGACCCGACGCGCAACACGATTGTCCAGTTCGACATCACCCAGGCCATCCTGCGCATCATCAACCAGGTCTACACTGGAACTCGGGGCCTGTTGCTGACCGCGGGGGAGGATTTTTTCCCCGAGGGCCTGTCCACTTCGGTGAACCCGGATTTCTATTACCGTGAGTTCCGGTTCATGGGTGCCGCCGCCGCGGATCAAGCCCAGCGGCCCCAGCTGAAGATCACCTACAGCGTCGTCAACGAACTCGAGGGGGAGGGGAACTGATGCCCTCTGTCCCGTTCAGATCAGCCGGGCTTCCTATCCCGGGACGCCTGATTCCCGGCCTGGCGATGTTGCTTCTGGTCTGGGGCGTGTCCGATCCCGCATTCGCCCAGACCCCCTTTGCCGTGAGCAACATCGGTCAGCGGACCAACACCGACGACGCCAGGATGGTCGCGCGCGGTGGCTGGGGGATGGCCGTTGCCGATTCGCTCAATCCCGGTTTCAAGAATCTCGCCTCCCTGTATTCCCTGCGGCACCTGGTGCTCAAATTCACCGGCTACGGCGACAATATTGAATCCCAGGACACGCGGGGTGAACGGATGAATTCCCGGGTCCTGGTTCCTGATGTGCGGGTGGCCGGTCCGGTGATCAAGGACAGGCTGGCCCTGACCGCGGGCTTTGTCGTGAACCGTTCTTCGGAGTACCACACCCTCATCGATACGACCTGGGCCGAGGTGTGGGGTGATTCCATCGTTGGCAACGAACAGTTCGACCGGATCGGCAACCGCTTCAAGGTTCCGCTGGGCGGTGCCCTGAAGATCCTGCCCTGGCTTGCTGTCAGCGGTGCGGTCAATATCGAGGCCGGGTCTCTCAAGGGAACGGTGAGCAACTTTTTCACCAATCCCTCCAATGCCAGCGGGCCCTTCTATCAGACCAACGTCAAGGAAACCAATGACGAATTCCACGGCACTTCCCAGACCTGGGGCGTGCTGCTGAATCCGTTCTCCTGGTTCCAGGCGGGGGCCTCCTGGACTCCGGCCCACAAGCTGGAAGTGGACCGGAAGGTTACCCATTTTGGTGTGAGCCAGAAGTCCCTCTCCTCCTATACGATGGAGATGCCCGACGAATACATGGCAGGCATCCAGCTGCGACCCTTCGGACGGTGGCGTTTGGGCGCCGACGCCCAGTTCCAGGAATTCAGCAAGTTCACCGGGCCCGAGGAATGGATGGCCGACATGGAAGACGAATACACCCTGTCGGCCGGGATGGAGATCATGCAGGGACGGGCCCGCCGGGGTGGGCTGTCCAACCTGCCGCTGCGGCTGGGAGCAAGTTTCAAACGCTGGGCCTACCGCGTTGGCGGTGAAGTTGTCGACGAGAAGACCGTCAGCATCGGGACGGGTTTCCCCTTCCGTCAGAATCTGGGTGAGCTGGATCTGGCGGTATCCTACAGCAGGATTGGTGATCTGGAACAAAACGGTCTCGAAAGCGAGGTCTGGCGGCTTACCATTACGGTGACCGGTCTGGAACGCTGGTGGTAGGTTCGCCGGCGGGATCGGCTGGTTCGCCGGCCGGTTTTCAAATCTTTTTTCAGGGAGAATGATCGATGAATCGTGTCATGGTTGTTGGTTTCATCGTGGTGGTACTGGCGGCTGGGCTGGTGTCCGGCTGCAAGGACCCAGTGCCCCAGACCGAGCTGGAAATCTTCATCGCCCGGACCGCCGAATTCGAGGGCCAGGCGTTGGAGGACACCCTCCGGCAGATCGCGGAAGGAGATCCGCCCCAAAACGCCTTCGCGAATTTCCTTCTGGGCAACCGGTTTTATGGCAGCGCTTCGGACAGTGCCATGTACGGCGGTTGGAGCAATCTTGCCGCCAGGGCCCTGCTGGACAGTGCGGAAGTCTACTTCAGTCTGGCCGTGGTCCAGGACAGCACCTTCATCGAACCGATGGTCAATCTGGGCTCGGTCTGGGACGATCGCGCCCAGGAGACGAGCACCCGCAAGGAGTTCGAGAAGCGGATGGCCGAGGCCAACAGGTACTACACCATGGCCCTGGCGGTCGACCCCACCGACGAGAAGGCACGTTGCAATCTGGGATCCCTGTATCTCAGGGACAGGAAGCCGAGCCAGGCCCTGGCGGAGTTCCGCAAGGTTCTCGAATACCATCCGGAGAGTTCCCTCGCGCACTACAACCTCGCCATCATGTTCGCCGAGGCGAAGATCTACCGCGAGGCCCTCAACGAGTGGGAACTGGCTTCCAAGTACGATCCCGACGGGGATATCGGCGACCGTTCACGGGAGAACATCAAGATCGTCAATGACCTGATGAATGCGCCCACACCGCCTATCGACAAATGACCTTTCCGCTGCCGATCCCGGATCCCCTGCGCCGGGCGTTGCCGCCAGGAACAGGGGTCCTTCTTGGTATCAGTGGCGGTGTGGACAGCGCGGTGACCCTGGCGCTGCTCCGCGCCCTGGACTGCGATGTCCAGTGCGTCACCTTCAAGAATTTCTGTTATTCCGACGAGGATTTTTCTTTCACGGACAAGTCGTGCTGCTCCCTGGAGGCCATCGAGGATGCCCGCCGCCTGGCCCGCTCCTTCGATGCGTCCCACTGGGTGGCCGACGTGGAAAAGCCGTTCCGCAAAAGTGTCATCGAACCTTTCGTGGCGGAGTACGCCAGGGCGCGCACGCCCAACCCCTGCCTGGATTGCAATGGAGTGGTGAGATTTCCGGAACTGGTCCGGCTGGCCGAACGGCAGGGTTGCGCCTTCGCGGCCACCGGGCACTACGCCCGTGTCACCGGTGAAGGCGCCGAGGCCCGTCTTTTGAGAGGCCTGGATCCGGACAAGGACCAATCCTATTTCCTTCACCGCATCGACCGTCGCCTGTTCGGCCGCCTGGTCTTCCCCCTGGGATGGTATATCAAGGATCAGGTCCGCGCCGCGGCGCGTGAACTGGGCATCGCCGTGGCGGACAAGCGGGACAGCCAGGAGATCTGTTTTGTACCGGAAGGGGACCGGGGTTTTCTTTTCGAGCAGGTCGACGGCGGGGACAACCGGGCCCTGGTTCCGGGAGACATCGTGGATCGATCCGGCAGTATCCTGGGCCGCCACCGGGGCCTGATCCATTACACGGTGGGGCAGCGGAAGGGTTTGGGCGTCGCGGCTGCTGAACCGCTCTATGTCCTGGAACTCGATCTGGATGGCGAACGCCTGGTGGTCGGCTCCCAAAAGGAATTGCAGACCCTGGCGGTGGCCGGAGAGGGATTTGTCGCCGCGGTGCCTGATTTCCCCGACCGCTGGATATCGGGGGGACAGCTGCCGGAGTGGGCTGATCCGGCCGGCGGTGATGTCGTCCTGCGGATTCGCCACCGGCATCAAGGTGCCAGGGTCAAAGGTTGGTCCCTGAAAGACAGCGGGATCCAGGTGGACCTCCTGGATCCCGTGGACGGGGCCGCACCCGGCCAGGGATTGGTACTCTACGCGGGGGACCTGGTTCTGGGCGGGGCCAGGATAACTCCAGGCCTTCCGGGGAATGGACCATGACGATGGCGAAGAGATTCTTGCGCTGGCTGCTTTTTTTCGCCGGAGGGCTTTTCCTGGTAATGGTCGCTTTGATCCTGCTGATGCCCCGCCTGCTGCCCGGGGATCTGATGACCGCCCGGATCATCCGGGATGTGGAGCGGGAAACCGGGGCCCGGTTCACCCTGGGCCAGGCGCAATTCCAGTGGCGCTGGGGTTGGAACTTGATTCTGCCAGACGGTTCCCTGACCGGTACCGGGGCCGACCTTTTCGAGGCCAAAGGGTCTGCTACCGAACTCGAATCCTACGGGATTTGGTTCGAGGAACTCAGGTTCAAACCTGCTCTTCTACCTCTGTTACGGAAACAACTGGTGATCAAGGAGGTTGAACTGACCGGTCCCCGGATGGTCGTCGTCTGGAAGAATGACGCCTTTGAGGCTTCGAACTTCCGGTTGAGGATTTCCGGCCTGAATCTGGGCCTGGAGCCCGTGCCACTATCAAGACCCGGGAACCTGGGAAGCGGTTCCACGCCTGTCGGAGATTTGATTCCGACAGATCTTTCCTTTTCCTTTATTGCGGCCGCCGATAGCCTGTTCCTGCAGCGGGTGCCCTACATCGGTATCGACCTTGGGGGTGGGTTCGCGGACAAGGTACTCGAAGTGGCCGAGCTTTCTGCCGGCAGATCCACCGGTACCCTGACGGGGAAACTGACGGTGGACTTCGCGGATAACCCCTGGGGGCAACTGGTTTTTTCGGCGGAGGCGCGGGATGTCCCCGCCTCAGCCCTGCTGGAATACTGGGCGCCTGATCTTTCCCGCCGTCTCGATTGCGAATTGAATACCGAGTTGAGTGGGTCTTTCGACATCCGGGATCAGGCCACCATCATGCAGACGTTGCATCTGACTGGTTGGATGGGTGGCGGTCCGGGGGTCCTGCATGCCGCAGATTGGCTCGAGGACGTCACACCCTATCTGGGTAACCGGCAGAATCTCAAGGATGTCCGCTTCGAGAGTCTGGCCCATCGTTTTTTGTTTTCACAGGGCCGGTATTTCATCAATGGTCTGTCACTGACCGGAGGCGATACGGACTGGAAGGCCAAGGGCTGGGTGGACCCCGAGGGAAACCTGGCGGTGGGCGTCGACTTGAAACTCCCGCCCGGTTTCACGCCGGATCTGGGTAATTTCTCGTTTCTGGCCCAGACCCTGCGTGACGCCGATGGGCGCATCAACCTGCCGTTGGTGTTGTCGGGCCAGTCGATCAGACCTACCGTGGGGGTGGATTGGGGCCGGTTGGGGACTCGTTAGTGGAGGGGTCAAGGGCCGGGAAGGGTGATCGCCTTGACAAATGGAATTCCAAATAGTACCGTGCCTTTCCGCTGATGGATCAGGGGCCCGCGCGCTGGGCGGCGGCTCCACCGAGGGGCGGGAACTGGCACGATACCAAGGGGATCCGTAAGGCCCGGGAAAGCAGATCCGGAGGGCTAGTCCTAATTGGTAAGGCAGCGGTCTTGAAAACCGCCGGGTGAAAGCCCATGGGGGTTCGAGTCCCCCGCCCTCCGCCAGATTTTGGAGAGGTGGCCGAGTGGCTGAAGGCGCACGCCTGCTAAGCGTGTTTGGGGAAACTCAACGAGGGTTCGAATCCCTCCCTCTCCGCCAGATATTGTTATATTGTGTCAGCGGATACTGACAAGGTGCGCCCATAGCTCAACTGGATAGAGCGTCTGGCTACGGACCAGGAGGCTGGGGGTTCGAATCCTCCTGGGCGTACCACTTTTCGGCCCCGCGGTTTTCCGCGGGGCCTTTTTTGGAGACAGGGATGAAACTGCTTACCGGAGCCCTGATTCTGGCGGCCGCGTTTTTATCGTGCGACGCCGGGCTGTCCCTGGCCGGGCCCTTTTATGTGCAGGTCCACGGCGGGTGGTCCTTCTACAATCTCGACGATGTCAACGATGCCATTGACGCGGCCAACGATGAGGCGGGCGGCTCCTTCGGCGACCATGTCTCATCCGGCCTGGATGTCGGATTGCACGCTGGTTATACCATGACCAGCGAACTGAGCCTGGGGTTGGGTTATTCCCGGCTGTCGGGCAGCAGCGGTTTTTCGCGGGATGGGTATCTTGTCGAGTATGATCTGCCCGCCGATCTCTATGAAGTCTTCCTGGATTATCTTCCCGCAACCGACCAGAGGGTCCGGACCGGTGCGGGCGCCACCATGGGCATGATCAGGAGCGCGGCGACCCTGCGGGTTTCCGATCCCATGGGTGGGCACCTCGAGGACCAGTTCAAGGGAATGGGTTTCCTGTTTGCCGGCTATTTCATCGTCAATGCGGCGGTTTCTTCGAGCTGGTCCCTGTCCGGGCAGGTAGGATTCCGTCACGCGATCATCAGTGAACTCGAGGTTGATGGGGAGACGGTCTACAACCCCGACAGCCTCGACGACAAGTTGCGGTTCAACTACAGCGGCCTTTTCGTGCGGTTGGGGGTCCAATTCCGGCCCTGAAGCTCGATTTCGGCCTGATCGGGCCTGGTTTTTGCGTTTGAGACCGGATTGGGCTTCATCCGGGGAACCAACCCCCCGAACGGGTGTTGCTGTGGATCAATGTGGGTGCGGAAGGATCACATGTGACCAGTTTTTCGTCATTTCACCACCGGATCACCGGTTGCTGCCTACTGGCGGCCTGCCTGATGGTGATGTTTTTTCCCGTTGCCGGGCGTTCCAGTGAATCGGCAACCGACTTCATTCCCCTGTCCGAGATATCCGCCGGCATGACCGGATTCGGTCTGACGGTGTTCGAAGGCACCAGGATCGACACCTTCAGTGTGCGGGTGGTGGGTATTCAGGAAAACGTCCGCGCCGACGGCAGTTTCCTTCTGGTGGAAATCGGTGGACACGGGCTGGAACTCTCCAGCATCGCCCAGGGCATGAGCGGCAGCCCGGTCTATCTCGATGGGCGGTTTGCCGGGGCCCTGGCCTTCGGGTGGGGCGGTGCCCTCAAGCCCATTGCCGGGGTGACCCCTGCCGAGGAAATGCTGGCCCTGCCGACCCAGCCTGCGGTTTCCGTGGAAGCGGAATCCAGGAGCCTGGCTCCGGATCTGCGCAGCCTGCTGGCGCCGGGATCCTCCGGTGGGCAACTGGCGCGGGACCTTTTTCCCGAGACATGGTCCCCGGACGAGGCGGACCGTCCCTCTTTTCCGTTTCCGGCCGGCCAGTGGCCCGCGCCCCGGGACATGATCATGACCCTTCTGGGAGATATGGCCCCGGATGGCCCTGGAACCTGGCCGGGTCCGGAGAGCTGGATCGTCCAGCCGGTGGGTTTCACCGGACAGGCGGTCGGCGGCGAGGTTGACAAACCCGCCTCCGGTCCTGCATTTCAGCCCGGCAGTGCCTGTGCGATTCCCCTGATCACCGGTGACGCCAAGCTGGGGGCCATCGGGACGGTCACCTGGGTGGACGGACACCAGGTCTTGATGATGGGCCATCCCTTCATGCAGCGCGGTCCGGTGGCCTGGCCCCTGGCCACGGCCGAGGTCCTGACCGTGTTTCCCAGCCGGCAGATGTCCTTCAAGATGGGGGCCATCGGACATATCGTCGGTTCGGTTCATCACGATCAACGGGCCGGATTGTCCGGCCGGACAGGTCCCGCTCCCGCCATGGTGCTTGTCAGTGTCGAGGTGGAGTTGCCCGCAGCCGCAGACGGCCGCCCCGAGACACGATCCTACGAATTCTCCGTGGTGGACGATCCCAGTCTGACGCCCACCCTGGTTTTCTGGGCCCTGTACAATTCCCTGCTGGTGGAGGCTGACGACGCCAGCCTGCAGAACCTGGGTTACACGGTCGAAACCGTGTGGGAAGGATCCGGGGCTCTTGCGGCCGAACCGTTGATTCTGTCCGGGGTGACCTCAGGACCGGGCGGCGCCATGGGGCTGGCCGCCGAATGGATGGCCCCCCTGAGCATCCTTCTTAACAACCCCTTTGAGAAAGTCCGGTTGAAGGAGGTTCGGGCCCGGTTGGAGCTGTCGCGGCCCGTGGCCACCGCCACGATTGTCGGATTGACCGGACCCCGCGCCCTGCCGGAACCGGGCAGTGAGGTGGTTTTCCGCGTCGAGCTTCAACCCCGGTTGGGAGAGCGCCAGGTCATTGACATGCCCGTTGTCCTGCCCGTGAACCTGGAAGCGGGGCCCTACAGGGTCATCGCTGCCAGTGCGGCTGAACTGTTCGCCTTCGAGGCTCAGCGAGCGTCAGGGCGCTTCCAGGTGGCCGACCTGGGCTCCATTCTGGACCTCCTGCGCACGGACCGCTCCAGCGGCACGCTGGTTCTGGCGCTTCTGGCGCCGGGCCGGAACATGGTCCTGCTGGGACAGGAAATGCACAGTCTTCCCGGGAGCGTCTCCCGACTGATCAAGAGCGGGAACATGCAGGCTCCCAGAACCCTGGCCGATTACGTAATTCGCACGGACCGCTCCACGCCCTGGGTTCTGGGCGGGCATGCCGTTCGAGCCTTGAAATTGAAATCCGCCATCGAACCCATCAAGGAAGAAAGGCGACCATGAACAGGACCAGGATCAATGACCAAGTTTGGCGCAGGCGTACTGTCTGGCTGGGGGCCGCGCTTCTTGTTGTCTTCGCCGGGACGGATGCCGCCTGGGCAGCAGGTCCGGTTTTCTGGGATTGGCCCGGTGACAGGACCTTCGACGAGATGAAACTCGAAGGCGCCGCCATCGACAGGGAAGGCAAACTGGTGGAAGGGTTGGCCGCCCGGACGGCGGGACCGGCGGGGCCGGAGGTGTTCTGGCGAATCCTGTCCGATGGCCGGGGCGGTTATTTCACCGGCACAGGCCACGGGGGGGAAATCCACCACACGAGCGGCTCGGATCAAAGCCGCCTGGTTACCAAACTGGAAGGTACCGAGGTGTTCAGCCTGGTCATGCTGGACGATGGTGATCTCCTGGCGGGCTGCGGCCCCGAGGGGAAACTCTTCCGCATCGACGATGACGGCCAGGCGACCCTGCTGGGCAGCGTTCCTGGCGGTTATGTCTGGGCCATGGCCACCGATCCGGACGATGACGGGATCTGGCTGGCCGTCGGAAGTCCGGCTGCAGTTTTCCGGTACGATCCCGGTTCGGACAGCCTGACCGAA